>NZ_JANCLM010000024.1:0-95590 GCF_024259445.1 Pseudomonas sp. DVZ6 | reverse complement strand
TTCGCGGTCGCTCAGGCCGCTGGCCGGGTCCGGGCGCAGCCCTTCCAGGCGCCCTTCCACCACCAATACCTGCAGATGGCCCGAGGACAGGTCCTGCTGCGGCAGGTAGGCACGGCTGGTGACCAGGCCGCGGCCCAGGTAATGGTCGGTGATGGCCTTGAGCAGGGCGTTGAGCTGGGTGACGCCCAGGCACTGGTCGATGAAGGGCTTGAGCAGGCGGTCGCGGTCGGCGGCGGACAGGCTGTCGGCACCCTTGAGTTCGATGGTGTGGATGGTGAAGCAGCGGCTGTCGGTCGCCGGTTGCGACTCACCGGGTTCAGCGGCCTTGCCGGGCAGGTTGCGCAGCTCTTCGAGGCGGCGCTGCTGCTCTTCGAGCAGACGGTCCTGGCGGTCGCGGATCAGGTCCTGGTCGCCGGGTGAGGCAGCACGGGCCGTACCCATGGTCGTGCAGGCCAGCAAGGCGGCAAGCATGCAAGCTCGCCCCCGGTTAAAACGCATAGACATCATCCAGTCCCTGGACCACGGAAAAGAGCGCGGGATATTATTTGGCCATCATCATGGCGTCAAATTAATATCGTCAAAAAACCGTGAAATCGTCAAAGGACCCTTCCAGCAATCACCTGGACTGAACTTCCAGGCAGCCAGACGCCTCCACCGGACTGAATCCACTGGTAACAAGGAGTCGAGGGATGAAACCGTTGCCATGCCTTATCTGCGCGGCCACCCTGCTCTGTGCACAGCCCATCTGGGCCTGCACACCGGAAGAGGCCACGCAGAAAAGAGAAGAACTGGCAGGGCTGGTCAGCCAGTTGACCGAACAGAACCCGCGCAAGGCCAAGGAGATCAACGACGAGCTCCAGCACATGGAGCTCGGAACGGCCAGCAAGGACTTGCCGGACAAATGCCAGTTGATCGACAAGCGCATCCAGGAGCTTAAAGAAGCGGAAAGGAAAACCTGACCGCGCCAGTGTCAGCGCCGCTGCTGGGCTTGCATGTACTGGCGAAGCAACTGGTTGATGCGGGTCTGGTAGCCGGCCCCCTGTTCCTTGAACCAGGCCAGCACGTCGGCGTCCAGGCGGATGGTCACCGTTTGCTTGGCCGGCACTCGCAGCTCGGCGCGGCGGAAAAAGTCATCGTCGAGTTCGGGGATGTCCGAGGTATCGACCGGGGCTTGGTCTTGCTCACAGCTTCTGGACGGTTTCGACATAGCGCGTTACCTCACGTCGTGTGGCTCTTCTGGCGGAAATGATGCGGATCACATCACCCTGCCGTTCGGTGTAGGCGACCACGCTGACCCAGGCGTTGATCCAGCCCATGCCTATCCAGCGTGCCTCCGGGTACTCGAATCGCTCATCGCGCAACGCCAGCATCGGCTGGCGGAACATCTCGGGCACGTCATTGAAGTCGATACCGTGCTTGCGGATGTTGAGCAGGTTCTTGTCCTCGTCCCATTCAAATCGCACGGGACAATCGTATTTACAGCTGTACATACACTACTCCTCCTTGACTGCAGATGCCAGAGGAGTGTGGCGGTCGGGCGGCAAAATGCCCGGGCTGGAATACGGTTTGGGAAACGGGCTACGCGCCCTGGGGAAAGAGGTGAAGCAACCCGCCACCGTTGCAGTGGCGGGCTCATGACCGGAGGGGCTTACTCAGCCGCCGGCTTGCGCTTTTTCAGCGGTGCCAGGCCGTCGGAGCTGGCCAGAGGCGCATTGGCCTTCGGCTTGGCGGTAGGCTTTTTCTTGGCCGCGCCCTTCTTGTCGGCACCGGCCTTCTTCTCACCCTTTTTCTTCTTGCTGCCGGCAGCCTTGCCCGAGGCCTTGACCTTCTTCGGCCCGCTGTAGGTGCCCTTGACCTCCTTGATGACGCGGCGCTCGAACTGCTGCTTGAGGTAGCGCTCGATGCTCGACATCAGGTTCCAGTCGTTGTGGGTGATCAGCGAGATCGCCAGGCCTTCGCCACCGGCACGGCCGGTGCGACCGATACGGTGCACGTATTCGTCACCGCTGCGTGGCATGTCGAAGTTGATCACCAGGTCCAGGCCGTCGATGTCCAGGCCGCGGGCGGCGACATCGGTGGCCACCAGGACCTTGGAACCGCCATCCTTGAAACGGTCGATGGCCAGCTTGCGGTCCTTCTGGTCCTTCTCGCCGTGCAGGACGAAAGCCTTGACCTCCTTGGCCACCAGGTGACCATAGATACGGTCGGCCAGGGCACGGGTGTTGGTGAAGATGATTGCCTTCTGGTAGGTCTCGTTGGCCAGCAGCCACTGCACGATCTGCTCTTTGTGCTGGTCGTGGTCGGCGGTGATGATCTGCTGACGGGTGCCCTCGGCCAGTTGCGAGACACTGTTGAGCATCAGGTGCTCAGGGTCCTTGAGCACTTTACCGATGATATCGCGCAGGGCCGCACCACCCGTGGTGGCCGAGAACAGCAGGGTCTGCTTGCGGTTCTCGCACTCCTTGCACAGGCGCTCCATGTCTTCGGCAAAGCCCATGTCGAGCATGCGGTCGGCTTCGTCGAGGATCAGCACTTCCACGTGCGACAGGTCCAGGTTGCCGGCATTGAGCTGCTCGAGCAGACGGCCGGGGGTGCCGATCAGCACGTCCGGCACCTTGCGCAGCATGGCGGCCTGCTCCTTGAAGTCTTCACCGCCGGTGACCAGCCCCGACTTGATGTAGGTGAACTGGGAGAACAGTTGCACCTGCTTGAGGGTCTGCTGGGCCAGCTCGCGGGTCGGCAGCAGGATCAGCACACGGATCTCCACGCTTGGACCTTTGCGGTCGACCAGGCGGTTGAGCAGCGGCAGCACGAAGGCGGCAGTCTTGCCGCTGCCGGTCTGCGCTGTCACCCGCAGGTCACGCCCTTGCAGGGCCAGGGGAATGGCCGCTGCCTGCACCGGCGTCGGCTCGACAAATTTCAGCTCGGCCACGGCTTTGAGCAGGCGTTCGTGCAGGGCGAATTGGGAAAACACGGGGGTAACCTCGGGCAAGTGCGAAAAATTCAGTTGCATAGGGTAACGTTTTCCGTGGCCAGAACCGAATTTCTTTTGGCAACTTTGCGCCGATCCACGCTCTAATACCCCTTCATACCGCAACACAGACCGCTTCCACGCCCATGGACATCCAACGCTTCTGGCGCGACGCCCTCGACCTCTGGGGCACGCTCGATCAACACCCACTGCTGCATGCAGCCCTCGGCCTGGTCGTGCTGCTGCTGGTCTCGCTGCTGGTCGGCCGCCTCGCTCGCTTCCTGATCCTGCACTCCACCCGCCTGCTCGGCCGCCAACAGGCACTCAGGTGGCTGGACGACCTGCGCCACAACAAGGTGTTCCACCGCCTGGCACAGACCACCCCGTCGCTGGTGGTGCAGTTCGGCCTGAAGCTGGTGCCGGAGCTGTCGGCCACCACCCAGCACTTCCTCGGCAACGTCGCCCTGGCGGTGACCCTGCTGTTCATGACCCGCGCCCTGTCCTGCCTGCTCGACGCGCTGCTGGACATCTACGCCCGCAGCGAACACGCCCGCACCCGCTCGATCAAGGGCTACATGCAGCTGGCCAAGATGATGCTGTGGATCTTCGCCGCCATCGTCATCGTCGCCACCCTGATCGACCGCTCGCCGCTGTTGCTGCTGTCGGGTCTGGGCGCCATGTCGGCGGTGCTGCTGTTGGTGTACAAGGACACCCTGCTGTCGTTCGTCGCCAGCGTGCAGCTGACCAGCAACGACATGCTGCATGTCGGCGACTGGATCGAGATGCCCCAGGCCGGCGCCGACGGCGATGTGGTGGACATCACCCTGCACACGGTCAAGGTGCAGAACTTCGACAAGACCATCGTCTCGATCCCCACCTGGCGCCTGATGAGCGAGTCGTTCCGCAACTACCGCGGCATGCAGCAGTCCGGCGGGCGTCGGATCAAGCGCAGCCTGTTCATCGACGCCGCCGGCGTGCGCTTCCTCAGCCCGGACGAAGAACAGCGCCTGGGCCAGGTACGCCTGCTGGGCGACTACCTGGCGCAGAAGCGCCAGGAACTGCATCACTGGAACGAGGCCCTGGGCCCGGTGGCGGAGCTCTCGGCCAACCGCCGCCAGCTGACCAACATCGGCACCTTCCGCGCCTTCGCCCTGGCCTACCTGAAGAACCACCCCAACGTGCACCCGAACATGACCTGCATGGTCCGCCAGATGCAGACCACCGCCGAGGGCGTGCCGCTGGAGATCTACTGCTTCACCACCACCACGGTGTGGGCCGAGTACGAGCGCATCCAGGGCGATATCTTCGACTACCTGCTGGCGGTGCTGCCGGAATTCGGGCTGAGCCTGTACCAGCAGCCGAGTGGCAACGACATGCGTGCGGGGCTGGCGGCCAGGCCACCTTTGGTGACCTCGATGCGGGAATTCGACGAAGCCTGATTTAGGGATGCGTGGGAGCGGGCTTGCCCCGCGAAAAGGCTGGCACTGCCATCGCGGGGCAAGCCCGCTCCCACGGATCGCTGACGAACGGAAAGTTTTTTCAGCTGTGCACAATGGCCTTGTGCTCTCACAAAGCACAAAGAAACAATTAGTTACAAGTATTTCAGAATTATTAAACGCCAGCCTTCGAGAAATACGAATACCCGCCTCTCCCCGCTTCTCCTAACCTGCAGCGAACAGGTCGCCCCAATGACAGGCGGCACGGTATCGGCCAAAGGACTGCGAGCAAGCGATGCGTCAGGACATCTCCCTGGAAAAACCACTCGACGAACCGGACCGCAGCGATCCGGCCAACCGCCGCAAGGCACTGGCCGCCGGCAGCCTGGCCCATGGCGTGCACGATGGCCTGACCGACGTTATCTATGTGCTGCTGCCTATCTGGCAGGCCGCCTTCGGCCTGAGCTATGCCCAGGTCGGCCTGCTGCGCGGCGCCTACGCCGGGATGATGGCCGGCTTCCAGTTGCTGGCCAGCCGCGGCGCGCGCAAATGGGGGCGCGAAACCCTGCTTGTCAGGGGCACCGCCCTCGCCGGCTTCGCCTACCTGCTGGCGGCCCAGGCCACGGATATCAATCTGCTGCTGCTGGCGCTGATGATCGGTGGCCTCGGCGCCAGCACCCAGCACCCGCTGGCTTCGGCGCTGGTATCCGACGCCTACGAGGGTAGCGGGCGGGTCAAGCAGGCGCTGGCCCAGTACAACTTCGCCGGGGATATCGGCAAGGCGGTCATCCCCGGCCTGACCGGGCTGGTGCTGGTCTACATCTCCTGGCAGACCAACGCCACCCTGCTTGGCGTGCTCGGCATCGCCGCCGCCTTCGCCTTGTGGTGGCTGATGCCGAAGAGCCAGGCCCACGAAACCGCCAGCAAGAAGACCAAGGTCGCCGACGCGACCGGCACGCCAGCCGGCCTGATGGCGCTGATCGCCACCGGCAGCATCGACAGCGGCGTGCGCATGGGCTTTTTGACCTTCCTGCCGTTCCTGCTGCAGAGCAAGGGCGCCAACACCGAGCACATCGGCCTGGCCCTGGCCCTGCTGTTCATCGGCGGCGCCTTCGGCAAGCTGTTCTGCGGCTACCTCGGCGCACGCCTGGGGCCGGTGCGCACGGTGATCTGCACGGAAGTGCTGACCGCGCTGCTGATCCTGCTGGCATTGGTATTGCCCTATGGCGCCCTGATGCTGGTGATGCCGCTGATCGGCGTGGCGCTGAACGGCACCTCGTCGGTACTTGGCGGCCTGGTTCCGGATTTCGCCCCACGGGACCGACGCGACCGGGTCTTTGCCTGGTTCTACACCGGCACCGTGGGTGGCGGCGCCCTCGCCCCGGTGCTGATCGGCGCGATATCCGACCAGGCCGGTGTCGTCGAAGGCCTGGTAGTGCTGGCCTGCGTGCTGCTGCTGACCTTGCCGCTGTGCCTGGTGATCTACAACGGCATGAAGGGACTGCCGCGCCGCTGATCCGCAACATCGCTCCAGATCAAGAACAACAAGGACGTCAACCATGAGCAACGGACTGTCGCAACGATCCGCGCGTATCAGCGCGCCCGGCACCTCGAGCATGCGCAGCAAGGCCAACGCCCTGCGTGACGCCGGCATCAAGGTGATCAATTTCGCCGCCGGCGAGCTGTCCAGCGACGCCGCACCGGACATGCGCCACGGCGCCATTGCGGCGGTCCACGAACAGTGGAACCGCTACACCCCACCCCTGGGCAATCCGCGCCTGCGCCAGGCCCTGGCCAGCAGCGTCAGCCAGCGCCTGGGCGTCGACTACGGCGCCGACGAGATCGCGGTGTCCAGCGGTGCCAAGCAAGCCCTGTTCAACAGCGCCATGGTGCTGCTCGATCCGGGTGATGAAGTGATCATCCCGCGCCCCTACTGGGAGACGTTTCCCACCCAGGTCGAACTGGCCGGTGCCCGTCCGGTGTTCGTCGACACCAAGGGCGACAACCACAGCCTGCGCGCCGCGGCGGTCAAGGCCGCGCTGTCGCCGCGCAGCAAGGCGATCATCATCAATACCCCCAACAACCCCACCGGGGTGGTCTATGACCCGCGGGAACTGCTCGCCATCGGTGAGCTGGCCCTGGAGCACAAGCTCTGGGTGATCTTCGACGAGTGCTACCGCAGCCTGCTGCGCACTGGCCAGCAGCACCACAATCTGGTCGCGCTGCTGCCCGAGCTCAAGGCCTCGACCATCATCATCGACTCGTTCTCCAAGAGCCAGGCGGTCACCGGCTGGCGCCTGGGCTATGCCTGTGCGCCGAAGGCGGTGGTCGCGGCCATGCACAACCTGCAGGCCCACACCACCTCCAATCCCAGCAGCCTGGCGCAGTACGCGGCGCTCAACGCACTGGATGGCGACGGCGCGCGGCGGTTCGGTGCCCAGGTCAATGCCCAGCTCGATCGCCAGCTGGCCATCGCCACGGCGCTGCTCGGCAAGCTCGAGGCGATCCGCTTTTCGCCACCACAGGGCGCGTTCTACCTCTACCTGGATATCACCCGCCTGCTCGGCAAACGCTACCAGGGCGAGGCGATCCGCGACGCCAGCCACCTCTGCGAGCTGTTGCTGACCGAGGCGCGCATCGCCCTGGTGCCCGGCTGCAGCAATGGCGACCCGAGCGCCGTGCGGCTGTCCTACTCGGTAAGCCCGCAGGACCTCGAGGAGGGCCTGGGCCGCTTCACCGACTTCATTGCAATGCTTGCCTGACCCCGGACTTTCCACAACCCGCGAGAACATGACATGAAGAAAACGGATTTCATGCTGTCATTCGTCGACCAGGCCCTGACCGATGTGCAGGACAAACGGCTGGCCAGCGCCCTGAAAAAAGGCTTCGAGGTGCACGCCGACCTGCTGGAGGACTACCTCGATACCTACCAGCGCATCACCGCCAAACCCTGGTCACGGGAAAGCCTGTGCACCTTCTTCTGTGGCTGGCGCAGCCCGGACGGTGCCGCCCATGCGGTATCAAGCATCATCGTGCGCTTGCTGCAGGAGTCCGAGGCCATCGACGATCCCCAGGCCCGGCTGCTGTTGCAGGACGCCGCCCGTCACTGCGGCGAAATCATCGTCGAGGACATCGGCCTGGGCGAGATGCACGGCCACCCGCACCACTCCAAGCTGTATGCGCGCATGGCCACCGCCATCTGCGGCTCGGAGGACTGGCGCCTGCAGGACCGCTACCTGAACCCGGTGACCAAGGAATTCTCCACCTGGGTGGGCAGCAAGCGGCCGCTCGCCCCGCAACTGGTCGAGGCCATCGAGATGATGGCGATGACCGAGCTGTTCAATACCGGGGAATACAACGTGATGACGCCCCTGTGGAAGGACTGGCTCAAGGAGGCGCAAGGCAAGACCCCGGGCGAGGCGCATCGCATCGCCTCGTTCCTCAGCGTGCATTGCGGCGCGGTCGAGGCGCAGCATTTCTTCCATGCCACCAGCGCCCTCGAACTCTACTGCCGCGCCACCCGCCAGGCACTGGACCACGCGCGCATCGAGGCGCTGTCCTGCGAATACGTGAAAAGAGCCTGCGAGCACCTGGACAAGATGGAGTCGGTGCTCGCCGCCTGACGAACACCTCACAACAGGGATGAGGCATATGAACGTGATCAAGCGTGACGCGCGCATCGACCTGCGCCAGTTGTTCAGTGAAAAAGCCTGCCTGCGGGTACTCGAGGCACACAGCCCGATCTCGGCCATGCTGGCCAAGAGCGTGCGCCTCGGCGCCGGCGACAGCAGCCTGGGCTACGATGCCATCTGGTCCAGCTCGCTGACCGACTCGACCCAGCGCTGCCTGCCGGACATCGAGATCCTCTCGCCCAGCGACCGCCTGGAACGACTGAACGAAATCCTCGCGGTCTGTGACCTGCCGCTGATCTACGACGCCGACACCGGCGGCAAGATCGAGCATTTCGCCATCCATGTGCAGTGGCTGGCCCGCGCCGGGGTGTCGGCGATCGTCATCGAGGACAAATGCGGGCTGAAGAAAAACTCGCTGTTGGGCCTGAGCGTGCACCAGGAGCAGGAAACCATGGAGCACTTCTGCGACAAGATCAGGGTCGGCACCCAACATCGCCTGGGGGGCTCGATGATGATCTTCGCCCGCTGCGAGAGCCTGATCCTGGAAAAAGGCCTGGATGACGCGCTCGCACGCTGTCGCGCCTACACCGAGGCCGGCGCCGACGGCATCATGATCCACAGCCGCAAGAGCACGGGCGAGGAGATCCTCGCATTCGCCCGCCGCTTCAAGCAGACCCATCCGCACACACCCCTGGTCTGCGTGCCGACCAGCTACCCGCAACTGACCTTCTCGTGCCTGGCCGATGCCGGTTTCAATGCGGTGATCTACGCCAACCACATGCTGCGCGGCGCCTACTCGGCCATGCGCCAGGTCGCCACCAGCATTCTCGAGCACGACCGGGCCTACGAGATCGAGCCGGCCTGCATGCCCATCGATGAAATCCTCAGCCTGGTGCCCGGCACACGATGACCGACCCATCGGGGCCGCAACGCGGCCCCTTTGCCGGGTTTGCTCAGGCGGCGCTCAGGTAGGAAACCAGTTCGGTGACATGCCGCGGCATGCGCTCGAAATGCCTGACCAGCATCATGTGCTGCTGGCGCGCCCAGCTTTCATCGAGGCGTCGGGCCACCAGGCCACAGCCATCGAGATAAGGCTGCACCGCCGCATCCGATGCGATACCGATACCGACGCCTTCGGCAATCATCCGGCAAAGCGACTCGGCGCCGGACACCTTGATCCTGAACTGGGCCGCGAGGCCATCGATATCGGCCTGCTGCTCGATCAGACGGCACAGTGCACTGTCGGTCGCCAACCCGACCTGCGGGTGGCGCAGCACGTCGCCCAGGCGCAATGAGGCGCTGGCGGCCAATGCATGATGCCTGGGCAGCACCGCCACGTAGTTGAGCACTGGCAGGGCGATCGAGGCGCAACCCTCCACAGGGTCGCTGCCGAGCACCACGCCCATGTCAACGGCGCCCTCGCGAATGCCGCGAACGATATCCCCGGCCGTGCGTTGCTGCAGGTCGATGGCGACATTGGCGTGATCGGCGAGATAGCGTACCAGCCGGCGCTGGGTCGACTCGAATGCGCTGAAGCCTGCGACATACATGCGCATGCTTGCTCCGTCAGGCTCTTCGCGGTGGTCGAATTCGGCCTTGAGCACTTCCAGCTGGCGCAGGATCTTGCGGGCATGGATCAACAACCGCTGACCTGCCAGGGTCAGCACCAGCCCTTTGTGCTGGCGATGAAAAAGCCCCTCGCCAAGCTCGGTTTCCATCGACTTGATGCGCATGCTGGCGGCTCCAGGCGAGAGGCATGCACGCTTGGCGCCCTGGGTCAGGCTGGGGGACTCGGCGATCTTGATGAACAGTTTCAGGTCGGTCAGGTCAAGGTTCACGGTCTCTTCCTTGTAGTGTCAGGCAAATCCATTGTCGGAACGGGCGATCTTGAGCCGCCTGTGTCCATCTTGCCTGCCACCGTCGGCCGGGCAAAGCCTGCCTTGGTATTGCCTCCGTGAATGACGAAGGCGCCCATGCGGGCGCCTTCGTCTTGCGCAGATACCTCAGCGCGACGAGGCGGCCCCCGGCAGCCCTGCACGCGGACCGCCCAAACGGCTCAACCACACCGACGCGAGGATCACCATACCGCCAATGGCCAGGCGCCCGAGCGGTTCGTCCTGGTTCCAGATCAGCAGGTTGAGCAGCAAGCCCACCGGCACATGCAGGTTGTTCATCACCGCCAGGGTACCGCCGGAGACCAGGCAGGCGCCCTTGTTCCACCAGTACAGCCCCAGCGCCGTCGGACACAGGCCCAGGAACAGCAGCACCAGCCACTGGGTGTCGGAACTCGGCAGGTGCTGGGCATTGCCGAACAGCAGGAAGGCCGGCAACACCACCAGCAACGCGCCCAGGTAGAAATAGCCGAACCGGCGGTAGTGAGGCAGGTCGCTGGGGTGGCGGGCCACCAGGTGGCGGTACAGCACCTGGCCGGCAGCGTAGGTGAAGTTGGCCAGTTGCAGCAGCAGGAAACCGATGAAGAACTCGCCGGTGACCGTGTCGAAGCGGATCACCGCCGCGCCGGCCACCGCCACCAGGGCGGCGAGCAGCGCCCAGGGGTTGAAGCGCCGGTTTAGGGCATCCTCGATCAAGGTGACATGCAGCGGGGTGAGGATGGTGAACAGCAGCACCTCCGGCACCGTCAGCACGCGGAAGCTGAGGTACAGGCAGACATAGGTGATGCCGTACTGCAGCGCGCCGATCAGCAGCATCGAGCGCATGAAGCGCGGCTCGACCTGGCGCCAGCGGGTCAGCGGCAGGAACACCAGGCCGGCCAGGACAACGCGGGCCAGTACGGCGAAGTAGCTGTCGACATGGCCGGCCAGGTATTCGCCGATCAGGTTGAAGGAGTACGCCTGGATCAGCGCGACGATTATCAGGTAGCCCATGGTTGGCCCTCGTGGATCAAGGCGGGGACCTTAGCGGGTTGGACCTGGGCAGTTCAACCATGGGATTTTGGGGGTGCTCGTGGACGTCTCCCCTTTCTCTTCGCGCGCTTCCCCGTGTAGGAGCGGCCTTGTGCCGCGAAAGGGCTGCGTAGCGGCCCCAGGATTTCAGTATCGAGCAGAAATCGCCGGGGCCGCTTTGCGGCCCTTTCGCGGCACAAGGCCGCTCCTACAGGAGGCGTGCCGTCCTCACAGGCATAAAAAAAGCCCGGCCATCACTTGGCCGGGCAGGCACACCCAAAGGAGCAACAAGGTGTCAGGGTTGGGAATTCTTCGCGATTCAGGCCACCGCAGCCAGCCTGGCCTTGGCCTGGTTCAGGCCCTTCTCGTGGAACTCGCCGCTCATGTTCAGGCCCTCGGCGTGGATGAAGTCCACATCGTGGATGCCGATGAAGGCCATCACCTGGCGCAGGTAGGGTTCCTGGTGGTCACTGCTGGCACCGGCATGGATGCCGCCGCGGGCGGTCAGGACGATGGCGCGCTTGCCGTTGAGCAGGCCCTGCGGCCCGGTCGGGGTGTACTTGAAGGTGATGCCGGCGCGCAGCACGTGGTCCAGCCAGGCTTTCAAGGTACTGGGGATGGTGAAGTTGTACATCGGCGCGGCCATCACCAGCACGTCGGCAGCCAGCAGTTCGTCGGTCAGCGCGTTGGAACGCTCCAGCGCGTCACGCTCGGCGGCGCTACGCTGCTCCTCGGGCTTCATCCAGCCGCCGAGCAGGTTGGCGTCCAGGTGCGGCACGGGGTTCACGGCCAGGTCGCGCAGCTTGATCTCGTCAGCCGGATGCGCCGCTTGCCATTGCTGGATGAAGTCCAGGGTCAGTTGACGGGAAACGGAATCCTGCTGGCGGGCGCTGCTTTCGATGATCAGTACGCGGGACATGGGGTGCCTCCATCGGCGGTAAAGGGTGGCGATTCGATGGAGGTGAGATTAGTGGTTGACCTATCGATAAAAAAGCGTAAAAAGTGGGATCAACCTATCGATTAATCTGTTTTATTGCGCTTTGCAGTCGAGCACGATGCGCAGCTTGATGATCTGCCGGTTGAACTTGGCGGTGACATCCACGCTCCTGCCGGCGGGCACATTGACCCGGCGCACCCGTGGCGCCTCGGGGCCGTTGCGGAAAGTGACCTTGCACGCCGCCGGCACCTGCCCATAGTTGTTGAGGCTGATCGAGCCAATGTCGTAGGCCGTGTCGTAGGCGGTGTAGTCGACCTTGACCCCGGTCAGGTCCTTTTCCACATCGATCGGGTATGCCATGGCCCCGAGGGGCAGGCACAACAGCAAAGCCGCACAACATTTCTTCATACGGGCGCTCTCCTTGGGAAGAGCGCAGCTTAGGACAACAGGAGCCCTGGATGAAAGCACCGCGCGTTACCCTGGATCAGTGGCGGACCCTGCAGGCAGTGGTCGACCACGGTGGGTTCGCCCAGGCCGCCGAGGCCCTGCACCGTTCGCAGTCGTCGGTGAGCTACACCGTGGCGCGGATGCAGGAGCAGCTGGGCGTGCCATTGCTGCGCATCGATGGGCGTAAGGCGGTGCTGACCGAGGCCGGCAGCGTGCTGCTGCGCCGTTCGCGGCAACTGGTCAAGCAGGCCAGCCAGCTGGAAGACCTGGCCCACCACATGGAACAGGGCTGGGAGGCCGAAGTGCGCCTGGTGGTCGACGCCGCCTACCCCAGCGCCCGCCTGGTGCGCGCTCTGGCCGCCTTCATGCCGCAGAGCCGCGGCTGCCGGGTACGCCTGCGCGAAGAGGTGCTGTCCGGGGTCGAGGAAGTGCTGCACGAAGGCATCGCCGACCTTGCCATCAGCAGCTTCAACATCGGCGGCTACCTGGGCACCGAACTGAGCCCGGTGGAGTTCATCGCCGTCGCCCACCCCGAGCACGCCCTGCACCGCATGGGCCGCGAGATCACCTTCCAGGACCTGGAAAGCCAGCTGCAGGTGGTGATCCGCGACTCGGGCCGGGCACAGCCGCGCGATGTCGGCTGGCTCGGCGCCGAGCAGCGCTGGACGGTCGGCAGCCTGGGCACTGCGGCGACCTTCGTCGGCAGCGGCCTGGGCTTTGCCTGGCTGCCCCGGCACATGATCGAGCGCGAGCTGCGCGAAGGCGTGCTCAAGCCCCTGCCGCTGGATCAGGGTGGCAGCCGCCATCCACTGTTCTACCTTTACTCGAGCAAGGAAAAGACCCTGGGCCCGGCCACGCAGATCCTCATCGAACTGCTGCGCAACTTCGACACCGCGCCGCTGGACGTGCCCTTCGCAGCCCCCCCGCAAGCCTGAGAGGACCGCGCCCATGGCCTGTTTCGAACATGACGGATGCCTGCTGCATTACCAGGAACACGGCCAGGGCGAGCCCCTGGTGCTGCTGCACGGGCTGGGCTCGAGCAGCCAGGACTGGGAACTGCAGGTACCCGAGCTCAGCCGCCAGTACCGGGTGATCCTCATGGACATCCGCGGCCACGGGCAATCGTCCAAGCCACGCAAGGGCTACCAGATAAAGACCTTCAGCGAGGATCTGCTGGCCCTGCTGCGCCATCTGGACACCGGCCCGGTGCACTTCGTCGGCCTGTCCATGGGCGGCATGCTCGGTTTCCAGTTCGCCGTCGACCACCCCGACTGGCTGCGCAGCCTGTGCATCGTCAACAGCGCCCCCGAGGTCAAGCGCCGCACCCGTAGCGACTGGATCTGGTGGCTCAAGCGCTGGGGCCTGGCGCGCCTGCTCAGTGTCGAGACCGTCGGCAAGGGCCTGGCCGCGCGGCTGTTCCCCAAGCCGGAGCAGGCCGAACTGCGGCGCAAGATGGCCGAGCGCTGGGCGCGCAACGACAAACGTGCCTATTTGAAAAGCTTCGACGCCATCGTCGACTGGGGCGTGCAGGAACGCATCGGCCAGATCCGCTGTCCCACCCTGGTGATCGCCGCCGACCACGATTACACACCGATACAACTGAAGGAGCGTTACGTCGCCCTGATGCCCAATGCCAGACTGGCGGTCATCGACGATTCGCGGCACGCTACGCCCCTGGATCAACCTGAAGTCTTCAACCGTACCGTGCTGCAGTTCCTCGCAGCCGCTTCCACCTCTCAAGGATCTTTGAGCCCATGCTGAAAAAACTTCTGCTCACCGCCTGCTCGGTCGCCTTCGCCACCAGCGTCATGGCCTCCGACAAGACCCCGCACGTTGAGCTGGTCACCAGCTTTGGCAAGATCGAGATCGAGCTGAACGCAGAAAAAGCGCCGCTCAGTACCAAGAACTTCCTCCAGTACGTGGACAGCGGCTTCTACAACAACACCATCTTCCACCGCGTGATCCCGGGCTTCATGGTCCAGGGCGGCGGCTTCACCGACCAGATGGTGCAGAAGAGCACCCAGGACCCGATCCGCAACGAGGCGAGCAACGGCCTGCAGAACACCCGCGGCACCTTGTCCATGGCCCGTACCTCCGACCCGAACTCGGCCACCAGCCAGTTCTTCATCAACGTCGCCGACAACGATTTCCTCAACCCGGGTCGCGACCGTGGCTACGCGGTGTTCGGCAAGGTCACCAAGGGCATGGAGGTGGTCGACCAGATCGTCAACTCGCCGACCACCGTCAAGAAAGGCATGCGCGATGTACCGGCGGATCCGGTCTACATCAAGTCGGCCAAACGCATCGACTGATCCCGCGCCACACAGGGACGTGAGTCGGGTCGAACAGGAGTGTCGTCACCCATGCTGTACCGTCGTTTCGAGCAGTTGATCGACATTTTCCGCGAGGCGCCCAGCGAGGCGCCTCCCGGCAAGGTCTGGCCCTTCTATCTCTACTACCTGCGCCAGGTGTGGCCAAGCTTCCTCGCCCTGCTGATCGTCGGCCTGATCGCCTCGCTGATCGAGGTGGCGCTGTTCAGCTACCTGAGCCGGATCATCGACCTGGCCCAGGGCACGCCCAACGCCAATTTCTTCAGCGAGCACAGCGGCGAGCTGATCTGGATGCTGGTGGTGGTGCTGGTGCTGCGGCCGGTGTTCTTCGGCCTGCATGACCTGCTGGTGCACCAGACCATCAGCCCGGGCATGACCAGCCTGATCCGCTGGCAGAACCACACCTACGTGCTCAAGCAGAGCCTGAACTTCTTCCAGAGCGACTTTGCCGGGCGCATCGCCCAGCGCATCATGCAGACCGGCAACTCCCTGCGCGATTCGGCGGTGCAGGCAGTGGACGCGCTGTGGCACGTGCTGATCTACGCCATCAGTGCGCTGGTGCTGTTCGCCGAGGCCGACTGGCGGCTGATGCTGCCGCTGCTGGTGTGGATCGCCTGCTACATCGGTGCGCTGTACTACTTCGTGCCACGGGTGAAGGAGCGCTCGGTGATCTCCTCCGACGCCCGCTCCAAGCTGATGGGGCGCATCGTCGATGGCTACACCAACATCGCCACGCTCAAGCTGTTCGCCCACACCGACTACGAGCAGCAGTACGCCCGCGAGGCGATCAGCGAGCAGACCGAGAAGACCCAGCTGGCCTCGCGGGTAATCACCAGCATGGACGTGGTGATCACCTCGCTGAACGGCCTGCTGGTGGTCAGCACCACCGGCCTTGCCCTGTGGCTGTGGAGCCAGTCGCTGATCAGCGTCGGCGCCATCGCCCTGGCCACCGGCCTGGTGATCCGCATCGTCAACATGTCCGGCTGGATCATGTGGGTGGTCAACGGCATCTTCGAGAACATCGGCATGGTCCAGGACGGCCTGCAGACCATCGCCCAGCCGGTCACCGTCAGCGACAGGCCCAATGCCCCGGCGCTCAAGGTCAGCCGCGGCGCGGTGCGCTTCGACCATGTCGATTTCCACTACGGCAAGGGCGGCAAGGTGATCGATGCCCTGAACCTGGACATCCGCCCTGGCGAGAAGATCGGCCTGATCGGCCCTTCCGGCGCCGGCAAGTCGACCCTGGTCAACCTGCTGCTGCGCCTGTACGACATCGACAGCGGGCGCATCCTCATCGACGGCCAGGACATCGCCGAGGTCAACCAGGCCAGCCTGCGCGCGCAGATCGGCATGATCACCCAGGACACCTCGCTGCTGCACCGCTCGATCCGCGACAACCTGCTGTACGGCCGGCCGCAGGCCAGCGACGAGGAGGTCTGGGAGGCGGTGCGCCGGGCCCGGGCCGACGAGTTCATCCCGCAGCTGTCCGATGCCCAGGGCCGCACCGGCTTCGACGCCCATGTCGGCGAGCGTGGCGTCAAGCTCTCCGGCGGCCAGCGCCAGCGCATCGCCATTGCCCGGGTACTGCTGAAGAACGCGCCGATCCTGATCATGGACGAGGCGACCTCGGCACTGGATTCGGAGGTCGAGGCGGCGATCCAGGAAAGCCTGGAGACGCTGATGCAGGGCAAGACGGTAATCGCCATCGCCCACCGCCTGTCGACCATCGCCCGCATGGACCGGCTGATCGTGCTGGACAAGGGGCATATCGTCGAAAGCGGCAGCCATGCCGAGCTGCTGGCACAGCGCGGGTTGTATGCGCGGTTGTGGCATCACCAGACCGGGGGGTTTGTCGGCGTCGACTGAGTTGAAGGGGTCCCTTGTAGGAGCGGCCTTGTGCCGCGAAAGGGCTGCGTAGCAGCCCCAGGATTTCAGCGTTGACGCAAAGATCGCCGGGGCCGCTTTGCGGCCCTTTCGCGGCACAAGGCCGCTCCTACAGGGATAGCGTGTGGCCAGTCACTTCAAACCTGGCGATACGGCAACATCCCCCGCGCCTCGTCGGCGTAGGCCATCACTCCTTCGCGCTCCTGACGCAAAAAGTCAGCGACCGCCCGGTGCAACCCCGGGTGCAGCAGGTAATGCCACGACCGCGTGATCACAGGCTCGAACCCGCGAATCAGCTTGTGCTCGCCCTGGGCACCGGCATCGAAGCGTTGCAGGCCTTCGCCAATCGCGAAGTCCATGCCCTGGTAGAAACAGGTCTCGAAATGCAGGCGGTCGAATTCGTCCAGGCACCCCCAGTAGCGGCCATACAGGCTGTCGCCTCCCACCAGACTGAAGGCCATCGCCACCTCGCGCCCTTGCTGCCGGGCAATCACCACGCGAATCGCCTCGGGCATGCGCTCGGCCACCAGGCTGAAGAATTCGCGGGTCAGGTACGGCGCTCGGCGTCGCACAGCGTAGGTGTTGGCATAGCAGCGGTAGACGAAGTCCCACTGCGCCTCACTCAGTTCATCACCGCGGTACCAGGCGAAGTCGATCCCCTGCCCCGCCACTTGCTCGCGCTCCTTGCGCATCTGCTTGCGCTTGCGTGAGCTGAGGATGTCGAGAAAATCCTGGAAGTCCCGATAATCCCGGTTGCGCCAGTGGAACTGGCAGCCCAGGCGCTCCAGCCAGCCCGGCTGGCCGGCAATGGCCGCGTCCAGCACGCTGTCGGTGAAATTGATGTGCGCCCCCGACAGCCCCCCCTTGTCCAGGTACTCGGGAATCGCCTGCAACAGCAGCAGGCCGTCGGCAGGATCGGTGGCCAGCAGACGCGGCCCGGCGACCGGGCTGAACGGCACCGCGCCGAGCAGCTTGGGGTAGTAGGCGATGCCCGCCCGCTCGCAGGCATCGGCCCAGCCATGGTCGAACACATACTCGCCGAACGAATGCCATTTGCGGTACGCCGGCAGCAGCGCCCGCACCTCGCCATCGCGCTCCAGCACCAGGTGTTCGGCGGCCCAGCCGGTGTCGGGTACCACACTGCCACTGTCTTCCATGGCACTGAGAAAGGCGTGACGCAGGAACGGCTGGCCGTCGGGCACCAGCGCGTCCCAGGTGGTCGCCGGCAGGTCGCGCAGGTGGGCAAGGCTGTGAAGGCTGATCACGGTTGCAACTCGCTATGGACAGGGCGCCAGTATTGCCAAAGCCGCCGTGACACACAAATGACGGCCGGTTTACTTAACAACAGTGCCACTATTCAGACATTATTCTGTCATTCCCCCCCGCAATACTTGCGCCTGTTTTCCGGAACCCCAGAACCTGTCTACACAGGCCCTTTCCGAAGACATGCCAACTCGGGGGCGGGCGCTTGAGCCTCCCCACTTTTTCCAACAGGGAGAACCTTATGCGTCTTGTTTCTACACTTACCGGAGTGAGCCTCACCGGCATGATGCTGGCTCTGAGTACTCCGGCCAGTGCTGCTGTCGACGCCAAGCTGCTCGAAATACTCCGCGCCAACGGCTCGATCAACCAGGCGCAGTACACCGAACTGCAGGGCGACCTGGCAAAGGAAACCAAGGAAAAGGCCGACCAGAAAGCCCAGTCCGAGCGCCTGAGCTCCTTCGAACAAAAAGTGGCATGGGCCGCCAAGACCCAGATCAAGGGTGACGTGCGCCTGCGCTACGAAGACGTCAACGTCGACAACCCCAACAGCCGCAGTGGCAACCAGGACCGCGAGCGTGTGCGTGCCCGCGTCGGTTTCTACAGCGAGATCAACCCGCAGGTCGACGCCGGCATTCGCGTGGCCACCGGCAGCAGCTCGGACGCCCGCTCGACCAACCAGAGCCTGGACAACTACTTCGACAAGAAATCGCTGTGGGTGGACCTTGCCTACCTCGACTGGCACCCGACCGCCGTGCCGAACCTGCACCTGATCGGCGGCAAGATGCTGCAGCCGTGGGTGAGCATGGGCGACATCATCTGGGACAGCGACATCAACCCGGAAGGCGTGGCCGTCACCTACAAGACCAACCTGGGCGGCGCCGAAGTGTTCGGCAGCGCCGGTCACTACACCCTCAAGGACAACGTCGACGGCGACGGCGTGCAGTTCAAGCACGACGCGCAGCTGTACCACGGCCAGTTGGGCACCAAGTTCAACCTGGCTGACAGCGTCAAGGTCACCGTCGGCGGCAGCCTCTACGGCTTCGACAACGACAAGAAGTCGGCCGTGCTGCGCAGCTTCGGCAACACCACCACCGAGTTCAACCTGGCTGAAGGCTTTGGCCAGGTGGACTTCACCGGCTTCGCTATCCCGCTGTCGGCCTATGGCCAGTTCGTCAAGAACACCGACAGCACCGACGGCGAGGACAAGGCCTGGCTGGCGGGTCTGAAGACCAAGCTGGGCGCCTGGAGCCTGGACTACAACTACCGCGACGTGCAGCGCAACGCCGTGGTCAGCCTGTTCACCGACTCCGACTTCGGCGCCGGCTTTACCGGTTCGCGTGGCCACAAGTTCAAGGTCGGCTACGAGATCGACAAGAACTTCTCGCTGGGCGCGGCCTACCTGATGGCCAAGACCGACCTGTCGCAGCTGCCGAACAACAATGCTGACGTCGATACCCTGCAGGTCGACCTGGAAGCCAAGTTCTAAGCGCTACGCTCCCTTGCTCCACCCTGAAGCGGGAAATGCCGACCCCATCCGGCATTTCCCGCTTTTTTTGCCTGTCAGAAAGCTGGGGGCTGCTTTGCAGCCCTTTCGCGGCACAAGGCCGCTCCTACAGGGAAATGCGGTCCCCTGTAGGAGCGGCCTTGTGCCGCGAAAGGGCCGCAAAGCGGCCCCAGCTTTCTCGAACTGATAATCAGCGCTTGCGCAGCACCACACTACCAATCGAATAGCCAGCACCGAACGAACTCAGTACGCCAAGCGACCCTTTGGCCAGGTCATCCTGATACAGGTGGAAGGCAATCACCGACCCCGCCGAACTGGTGTTGGCATAGCGATCCAGGATCACCGGCGCATCTTCCTCGGCCACTTCACGCCCCAGCAGTTTCTTGACGATCAGGTGGTTCATGCTCAGGTTGGCCTGGTGCAGCCAGAAGCGCTTGACGTCCGACGGTTGCAGATCGTTCTCGGCCAGGTGCTTGCCGATCAGCTCGGCGACCATCGGGCAGACTTCCTTGAACACCTTGCGGCCTTCCTGCACGAACAGCTTGTCGCGAGCACCGATGCCCTCTTCCGCCGCGCGGTTGAGGAAGCCGAAGTTGTTGCGGATGTTGTTGGAGAACGCCGTCAGCAGCTTGGTGCTGACGATGTCGAACTGGTGTTCGGAGGTGGCCAGGTCGGCACGCTCGACCAGCACGGCGGTGGCGGCATCGCCGAAGATGAAGTGGCTGTCGCGGTCACGGAAGTTCAGGTGGCCGGTGCAGATTTCCGGGTTGACCACCAGCACGGCGCGCGACTGGCCCAGCTGCACGCTGTTGGCGGCGGTCTGGATACCGAAGGTGGCCGACGAGCAGGCCACGTTCATGTCGAAGGCGAAGCCCTGGATACCCAGTGCCTGCTGCACTTCGATGGCGATGGCCGGGTATGGGCGCTGCAGATTGGAACAGGCGACGATCACCCCGTCGACATCGGCGGCGGTGCGCCCGGCACGCTCCAGGGCCTGGCGGGCGGCGGCCACGCCCATCTCGCAGAGGATCGATTGTTCGTCGTTGCCGCGCTCAGGCAAGCGCGGCTTCATGCGCTGCGGATCAAGAATGCCGACCTTGTCCATGACGAAGCGGCTCTTGATACCCGAGGCCTTCTCGATGAAGGCGGCGTCGGACAGCGGCGCCGCCTCGACCTCGCCACGCTCGATGGCGGCGGCGTTGTCACGGTTGAAACGCTGTGCCCAGGCGTTGAAGGATTCCACCAGTTCTTCGTTGGAAATGCTTTGGGCCGGGGTGTACAGGCCGGTGCCGCTGATGACGACGTTGTGCACGGTCGTTCCTCTGGTCTGGGGCCATCGCCACAAGGCGCTGGCCGGAATAAGGGCAACTTAATGGCACCTTGGTACCAATTTTGAGGCGAGGGCTGAGCCCTCGTTCGCGGCGCAAGGCCGCTCCTACAGAATCGGCGTTCTCCTGTAGGAGCGGCCTTGTGCCGCGATCGGCCACACAGCGGCCGCAAATTCCTGCAAGTTTGCCACAACTTTGGGAGCTTAGGCTTCCACCTGACTCCACTGTTTGCTCAGTCGCTTGTCGGAAACCGCCACCTTCGTCCCCAGTTGCTGGGCAAACAACGACACCCGGTATTCCTCCAGCAGCCAGCGGTACAGGGTCAGTTGCTCATCGCGCTTGCCTTCCTGGGCATGCTTGTCGGCGCGGGCCTGGTACTGCGCCCAGCAATTGGCCAGCTCGGCGCTCCACACCCGGTCCTTCTGCACCTGCGAACCCAGCTTCTCCAGACGCAGTTCCACCGCCTTGAGATAACGCGGCAGCTCCTTGAACCAGGCACCCGGCGTCTCCCGCACGAAGCCCGGGTACACCAGGTTGGCCAGCTGCTGCTTGATGTCGTTGAGCGCCACCGCCTGGCTCAGGTCGATCTTGCCCTTGAAGCGCTTCTGCAGGCCATGCCACAGCTTCAGCACCTCCAGGGTCAGGCGGGCCAGGCGCTCGGCGTGCTCGGTCCAGTTGCCGCGCTTGCGTTCGGCCAGCGAGGCCAGGCCCGCGCCATCACGCGGCAGTGGGTCTTCGCCTTCCAGCACACAGCTGTCGAGGCTGGCCAGGAGGATATCCTCGACCAGTGCCTCGATTCGGCCCAGTTCACGGTACAACAGCCCCAGTTCGGTCAGCCCCGGCAGCTTGCCGCGCAGGAACTTGGCCGGTTCCGCCAGCTGTTGCAGCAACAGGCGCTGCAAGGCGCGACGGTGCTGGAACTCGGCTTCGGCCTGGGTCGAGAAACGCCCTTCGCGTACCATGCCGTTGTCCTCGACCAGCGCCGGGTAGACCGTCATCGACAGCCCGGCGATCTTCTGCTGGGCGGTCTGCGCCACCTGCGCGAAGGCCTTGGCCTGTACCGGCTGCTCGGCCTTCTCGCTGCGCGGCAGGGCCAGCGCCGCCTGGCTGGCGGCGGCGAAGCGGGCGGTCAGCTCGGCGAGGTCGCGGCCTTCGCCAAGGAACTTGCCCTGGGCATCGACCACTTCGATGTTCATGCGCAGATGGCCCTCGACCAGCCCGGCCGCTTCCGCCCAGGCCTCGTCCGACACCCGCGCCCCGGTCATGCGCAGCAACTCCTGGCCCAGGGCCTGCGGCAATGCCCCCTGGCCGAACGCCAGGCGCGACAGGGCCGCCTTGACGAAGTCGGGCACCGGCACGAAGTTCTTGCGCAGGGCCTTGGGCAGGTTGCGCACCAGGGCGATGCACTTGGCCTCCAGCAGGCCGGGCACCAGCCATTCCAGGCGCTCGCCCGGCAGGTTCGGCAACAACGGCGCCGGCACCCGCACGGTCACGCCGTCACGCGGGTGGTTCGGCTCGAAGTGATAGCTCAGCGACAGGCGCAGCTCGCCCACCTGCAGGTGGTCGGGATACTGCGCGGCGGTGACCTCGCTGGCCTCGCGGGCGAGCACGTCCTCTTCGCGCATGATCAGCAGGTTCGCATCCTTCTGGCTGTTCATCCGGTACCAGCTGTCGAAGGTCGCGGTCTGGTGGATCTCCTCGGGCAGGCGCGCCTCGTAGAAGGCGTACAGCGTCTCCTCGTCGGCAAGAATGTCGCGCCGGCGGGCCTTGGCCTCCAGCTCGTCGAGCTGCTCGAGCAGGCGCTTGTTGGCCGCCAGGCACTTGGCCCGGGACTGGATCTCGCCACCGACCAGGCCGTCGCGGATGAACAGCTCACGGGAAGTGACCGGGTCGATGGGGCCAAAATGCACCGGCCTGCGACCGACCAGGATCAGCCCGTAGAGGGTGATCTGCTCGTAGGCCACCACCTGGCCGCGCTTCTTCTCCCAGTGCGGTTCGAAGTGGTTCTTCTTGATCAGGTGGGTGGCCAGCGGCTCGATCCAGTCCGGCTCGATCTTGGCCACCATGCGCGCATACAGCTTGGTGGTTTCCACCAGCTCGGCAGCCATCACCCACTGCGGGCGCTTGCGACCGATGCCTGAAGAGGGGTGAACCCAGAAGCGCCGCTGACGCGCGCCCTGGTAGTCGCCCTCTTCGGTCTTCTGGCCGATCTGGCTGAGCAGGCCGCTGAGAATCGCCTTGTGCAGGGGCTGGTAGTCGCAGGCGTCCTTGTTCACCGCCAATTGCAGGTCGCGGCAGATCAGCGCCAGCTGGCGGTGGGCGTCGCGCCACTCGCGCAGGCGCAGGTAGTTGAGGAAGTTCTTGCGGCACCAGTTGCGCAGCGGGCTGGCGGTCAGCGCCTGGCGCTGCTCCTCGAAGCCGCGCCACAGGTTGACCAGCGCGGCGAAGTCGGAATCGACATCCTTCCACTGCGCGTGCGCCTGGTCGGCGGCCTGCTGGCGCTCCGGCGGGCGCTCGCGCGGGTCCTGCACCGACAGCGCGCTGGCGACGATCAGCACTTCCTGCAGGCTGCCCTGACGGGCGCCTTCGAGCAGCATGCGACCCAACCGTGGATCGATCGGCAGGCGCGCCAGCTGGCGGCCCAGTGGTGTCAGCTGGTTCTCGCGGTTGACCGCCGACAGCTCCTGCAACAGGTTGAAGCCGTCGCTGATGGCCTTGCCATCCGGCGGCTCGATGAACGGGAAGGCGTCGATCGCGCCCAGGCGCAGGTGCAGCATCTGCAGGATCACCGCGGCCAGGTTGGTGCGCAGGATCTCCGGATCGGTGAACGCCGGGCGGCCGTTGAAGTCGTCCTCGCTGTACAGGCGGATGCAGATGCCCGGCTCGACACGCCCGCAGCGGCCTTTACGCTGGTTGGCGCTGGCCTGGGACACCGCCTCGATGGGCAGGCGCTGGACCTTGGCGCGGTAGCTGTAGCGGCTGATGCGCGCGGTGCCGCTGTCGATCACGTAGCGGATGCCCGGCACGGTCAGCGAGGTTTCGGCGACGTTGGTCGCCAGCACCACGCGCCGGCCGCTGTGGGACTGGAAGATTCGCTGCTGCTCGGCCGGCGACAGCCGCGCATACAGCGGCAGGATCTCGGTGTGGCGCAGCTGCGCCTTGCGCAGGATCTCGGCGGCGTCGCGAATCTCGCGCTCGCCGGGCAGGAACACCAGCACATCGCCCGGGCCCTTGCCCTGGCTGCGTTCGTGCTGGGCAATCTCATCGAGGCTGGCGAGGATCGCCTGGTCGACGGAAAGGTCCTCCTCGACCTGGTTGCCCTCCTCGTCGTGCTCGCTGGTCAGCGGCCGGTACCAGGTTTCCACCGGGTAGGTGCGCCCGGACACTTCGATGATCGGCGCGCCGTCGAAGTGCTTGGAGAAGCGCTCCAGGTCGATGGTCGCCGAGGTGATGATCAACTTCAGGTCCGGGCGGCGGTGCAGCAGGGTCTTGAGGTAGCCGAGCAGGAAGTCGATGTTCAGGCTGCGCTCATGAGCCTCGTCGACGATGATCGTGTCGTAGCGCTCGAGGAAACGGTCGTGCTGGGTTTCGGCCAGCAGGATACCGTCGGTCATCAGCTTGACCAGGGTGTTCGAATCGCTCTGGTCCTCGAAACGCACCTGGTAGCCGACCAGCGCCCCCAACGGCGTGCCCAGCTCCTCCGCGACCCGCGCCGCCACGCTGCGCGCGGCGATCCGCCGGGGCTGGGTGTGGGCGATCAGGCCATGGCTGCCGCGGCCCAGCTCCAGGCAGATCTTCGGCAGCTGGGTGGTCTTGCCGGAACCTGTCTCGCCGGCGATCACCAGCACCTGGTGCTCGGCCAGGGCCTTCTTGATCTCGTCGCGCTTGGCGGCGATCGGCAGGCTGTCGTCGTAGCGAATGCTCGGCACGCTCTGCTGGCGCGCGGTGACCTGGGCGCAGGAGGCCTGGACCTTTTCCACCCACTGCGCGAGCTTGCCCTCGTCGGGGCGCTTGCGCAGCTCGTGCAATTGCCGGCGCAACCGATGGCGGTCGGCGATCATGGCGTGGTCGAGGTTCTTCAGCAGTTGGTCGATGGCGTGGTCTGTCATGGGACTTTTTAATGATGCAGGCGAGTGCTGCTTTTTCATGATCGGCAGGCGTAAGAGGCGGGATTGTCGCAGATTTGCGAAATCGATGCTGCCTGTGCCCGCCGTTCAGTCGCGGTCACGCTCGAAATAGCGGGAGCGCTTGAACAACAACGGGGTAGCAATTGCCACGAAAAAAGCTGACCAGCCAATACCATCAAGTTGCAGGAACTGCTCTTCACCCAGTTGATTACAGGCGGTAATCCCCGTGACGTTGAAGACGATATAGAGAAGAAACCTGATGCACCTTGACCGGCATGCCCAGTCGACCAACGTGCCGACCACGAGGGCATAGCAAATACCATAAAGTACCCACATATCCGCTCCCCTTCAGATAATCAACATCAGGCTGCTGGATTGGGGACCAATACCGCCTTTCACGGTTGCTGACAGCGATGCCAGTACATCCCCAGCATGAAAAGTAGGAATCTTATTCTGAATCAACCACGCCACAGCTCCGGTGGCGGCGATCCCTGCGACCGCCGCCGCAGGCCCACCTGCCATTGCTAGCGCGACATCCGCCGTCGCTTTACCCGCTGCGGTACTGAAAATGCCCGAAACCCTGTACCTCTGCTGATTGAGGCTGTCCCCCTGCTGGCGAGTTAACGGCCGCGATACCGCAACCGTCATCAGGCAAGGCCGCTGCCCTGCCAGCATCCGGTCGTAAAGCTCCGCCATTTTTTCAACGACCCGATAGTGCCCGGCATGCACCCATGGCAGGCCCGTTTGCCGGATTTGGCAACATTCTCCTGGCTGGATGATGAACTCGCTGACATCGAAGACGATCGCGTGATGGGCGATTACCTGATAAGTCCTTTGCGCTTGCATGGCGATCCCTGACCATTCCTACAAAGAAAGGGACTTTCACCGCTGGCGCGCCACCTGCCAATTAGCCTAGGTCCGATAAAACTGTGGGAAGCTTCCTAAGCTGCTGCAACGCGGCGGGCAGACCTTGCCAATGTTTAGCTGCTACCGGAATGAACGTCGCCATTCACTGCTTTAATCAACCTTACAGGCCATGTGAGTATCCAGGGATGCTTCCCGACCCGATGATCGCCCGCCCGCTGCCCCACCCTTCGCTGCCGAAGGCCCGGGCCCGTGCCGGTGAAAATCCGTTGGTCCATATCATCCTGGCGTTCTGGGCCCTATGGCACTGCCGTCACGCGCGCCCACCGGACACTTCGCTCACGCACTCCTGACCCGACCCGGCCATCCTCTGGCCGATTGACTCAGCCTGACCGCTCGCCTGCGCGGCGGTCACGTGTGCCCCAGAGCGAATCCACCATGCACTTTGCCCCCGCAGAGCAAGCCAGGCGTTTCCTGGCCGACAACCCCGATATCGACCTGATCGAGCTGTTCATCCTCGACGCCAACGGCGTCCCCCGCGGCAAGCTGCTGCACCGCGAGGAGCTGCTGGCGGTGTTCGAAAGCGGCCGCCCGCTGCCCAGCACCATCCTCGGCCTGACCCTCAATGGCGACGACGTGGAAAACTCGGGCCTGGTCTGGGACGTCGGCGACATCGACTGCCGCGCCTACCCGCTGGACGGCAGCTTGGTGCGCCTACCCTGGCGCCGGGTGCCGACCGCCGCCGTGCAGGTCAGCATGCACCCCAGCGAAGGCCTGCCGGCCAGCGTGGCCGATCCGCGCCATGTGCTGCTGCGGGTGATCGACGCACTCAAGGCCGATGGCTTCCACCCGGTGATGGCCTGCGAACTGGAGTTCTACCTGCTCGACCAGCAGCGTGATGCCCATGGCCGGCCGCAGCCGGCGTTGGACAGCGACGGCGGCCGCCCACGCGGTACCCAGGTCTACGGCTTGCGCGAGCTGGAGCAGATCGAACCCTTCCTCGCAGACCTCTATGCCGCCTGCAAGGCCCAGGGCATTCCGGCCCGCACGGCGATCTCCGAGTACGCGCCCGGCCAGGTGGAGATCACCCTGGAGCACGGCGACGCGCTCCAGGCCATGGACCAGGCCGTGCGCTACAAGCGCCTGGTCAAGGGCATCGCCAACGCCCATGGCATGCAGGCCTGCTTCATGGCCAAGCCGTTCGCCCAGCTGGCCGGCACCGGCATGCACATGCACCTGAGCCTGGCGGACGCCGCCGGCAACAACCTGTTCGCCAGCGAGGACAAGGCGGGCACCCCGCTGCTGCGCAAGGCGGTGGCCGGCATGCTGCGTCACCTGCGCGAATCGCTGCTGCTGTTCTGCCCCAACGCCAACTCGTTCCGCCGCTTCCAGGCCAACAGCTATGCACCGCTGGCGCCGACCTGGGGCGTGGACAACCGCACCGTCAGCCTGCGCGTGCCCGGCGGCCCGGCAGCCAGCCGGCATATCGAGCACCGCATCTGTGGCGCCGACGCCAACCCCTACCTGGCCGCCGCCGCGATCCTCGCCGCCACCCACCAGGGCATCCGTGAACAACTCGATCCCGGCGCCCCGGTCGAAGGCAACGGCTACGCCCAGGCCACCGAACACCTGCCCACCGACTGGCTGACCGCCCTCGAGGCCCTGGAGCGTTCGACCTGGGCCCGGGAGACGCTGGGCGAAACCTTCCTCGGCGTCTACCTGAAGGTCAAGCGCGCCGAGTACCGCCAGTTCATGGCCGAGGTCGGCGAGCAGGACTGGCGTTGGTACCTGCACCAGGCCTGATGCCCACGAGATTACAAGAAGGAACAAGCATGAACGCAGCAGTGAACAACGGCCCGGCCCAGCGCGCGCCGTCCTATTACAGCGCCACCCTCAACGACACCACCGAATACCCCACGCTCAAGGGCACGGTGCAGGTCGACGTGGCGATCATCGGCGGCGGCTTCACCGGCGTGGCCACCGCGGTGGAACTGGCCGAGCGCGGCCTGAAAGTGGCCATCGTCGAGACCAACCGCATCGGCTGGGGCGCCAGCGGGCGCAACGGCGGCCAGGTCACCGGCAGCCTGTCGGGCGACGAGGCCATGCGCACGCAGATGCGCGACCGGCTGGGCGCCGAAGTGGACGATTTCATCTGGCACCTGCGCTGGCGCGGCCACCAGATCATCGAGCAGCGCGTCGAGCGCTACGGTATCCAGTGCGACCTCAAGCGCGGCCACCTGCACGCGGCGATGAAACCGTCGCACATGAACGAACTGCGCGCCTTCGAGGCCGAGGCCCAGCGCCGCGGCATGGGCGACCAGGTGCAACTGCTCGACCGCAGCGCCATGCAACATCATCTGCAGAGCCCGCTGTACCTCGGCGCGCTGAAGAACCGCCGCAACCTGCACCTGCACCCGCTCAACCTGTGCCTGGGCGAGGCCCGCGCCGCCCACGGGCTGGGCGCCCTGCTGTTCGAAAACTCCGAGGTGCTGGAGATCGTCCACGGCCCGCGCCCGGCGGTGGTCACCGCCCAGGGACGGATCGAGGCACGCCAGGTGATGCTGGCCGGCGATGTCTATCACAAGCTGGAAAAGCGCCAGCTCAAGGGCAAGATCTTCCCGGCCATGGGGGGCATCGTCACCACCGCGCCGCTGGGCGAGCTGGCCGAGCAGATCAACCCGCAGGACCTGGCGGTGTACGACTGCCGTTTCGTCCTCGACTACTACCGCCTGACCGCCGACAAGCGCCTGCTGTTCGGCGGCGGCGCCAACTACTCCGGGCGTGATTCACGGGACATCGAAGGCGAGCTGCGCCCGTGCATCGAGCGCACCTTCCCGGCGCTCAAGGGCGTGCCGATCGAGTTCCAGTGGAGCTGCGCCATGGGCATCGTGGTCAACCGCATCCCGCAGCTGGGCAAGCTGTCGGACAACGTCTGGTACTGCCAGGGGTATTCCGGGCACGGCATCGCCACCAGCCACATCATGGGGGAGATCATGGCCGAGGCGCTGACCGGGACGCTGGAGAAGTTCGATACCTTTGCCGGGTGCAGGCATATCAAGGTGCCGATGGGCGACCTGCTGGGCAATCCACTGCTGGCGGCGGGGATGTGGTACTACCAGATGCAGGAAAAGCTGCGTTGAGCCGCAACCTCTCTGTAGGAGCGGCCTTGCGCCGCGAAAGGGCTGCAAAGCAGCCCCAGGATTTCAGCGGCAACGCATCAATCGATGGGGGTGCTTCGCACCCCTTTCGCGGCGCAAGGCCGCTTCTACATCGATCGTGCAGGCTGCGGATCAGGCGATCTTCTTCAGACCCTGCTTCTTCAGCTCTTCGTCGCGCAGCTCGCGGCGCAGGATCTTGCCGACGTTGGTGGTCGGCAGCGCGTCGCGGAACTCGATGGCCTTGGGCACCTTGTAGCCGGTGACGTTGGCGCGCATGTGCTCCATCACCTGCTCCTTGGTCAGGGTCATGCCCGGCTTGACCACGATGAACATCTTGATCACCTCGCCGGATTTTTCGTCCGGGACGCCAATGGCCGCGCACTGCAGCACGCCCGGCAGCGCGGCGAGCACGTCTTCGAGCTCGTTGGGGTACACGTTGAAGCCGGACACCAGGATCATGTCCTTCTTGCGGTCGACGATGCGCATATAGCCGTCCGGCTGGATCAGGGCGATGTCGCCAGTCTTCAGCCAGCCATTGCTGTCGATGATCTCGGCGGTGGCATCTTCACGCTGCCAGTAGCCCTTCATCACCTGCGGCCCCTTGATGCACAGCTCGCCCACCTCGCCCAGGGGCAATTCCTGGCCGTTGTCGTCGATGATCTTGCACAGGGTGGACGGCACCGGGATGCCGATGGTTCCCAGCTGGTTGGCCGAAGTCGGGTTGACCGCCGCCACCGGGCTGGTCTCGGTCATGCCGTAGCCTTCGCAGATGGCGCAGCCGGTCACCGTCTTCCAGCGCTCGGCCACGCTCTGTTGCAGGGCCATGCCGCCGGACAGGGTGATCTTCAGCGCCGAGAAGTCGAGGTTGCGGAACGTCTCGTTGTTGCACAGGGCGACGAACAGCGTGTTGAGGCCGACGAAGCCGCTGAACTTCCACTTGCCCAGTTCCTTGACCATGGCCGGCAGGTCGCGCGGGTTGCTGATCAGCACGTTGTGGTTGCCGATGAGCATCATGGCCATGCAATGGAAGGTGAAGGCGTAGATGTGGTACAGCGGCAGCGGGGTGATGAGGATCTCGCACCCTTCGTGCAGGTTCGAACCCATCAGCGCGCGGCACTGCAGCATGTTGGCGACCAGGTTGCGGTGGGTAAGCATCGCGCCCTTGGCCACGCCGGTGGTACCGCCGGTGTACTGCAGCACGGCGACATCGCCGGACTGCGGGTTGGCCTCGGTCACCGCGCCGCCCTTGCCCAGCGCCAGGGCATCGTTGAAGCGCACGGCGCCCGGCAGGTGGTAGGCCGGCACCATTTTCTTCACGTACTTGATGACGCTGTTGATCAACAGGCGCTTGAGAGGTGGCAACAGGTCGGCCACTTCGGTGACAATGACATGTTTGACCTGGGTCTTGGGCACTACCTTTTCCGCCAGGTGCGCCATGTTGGCCAGGCACACCAGGGCCTTGGCCCCGGAATCGTTGAACTGGTGCTCCAGCTCCCGCGCGGTGTACAGCGGGTTGGTGTTGACCACGATCAGGCCGGCGCGCATGGCGCCGAACACGGCGACGGGGTACTGCAGGACGTTGGGCAGCTGGACCGCGATGCGATCACCCGGCTTCAGGTCGGTGTGCTGCTGCAGCCAGGCGGCGAAGGCGCCGGACAGGGTGTACAGCTCGCCGTAGGTGATGGTCTTGCCCAGGTTGCTAAAGGCAGGTTTGTCGGCAAAGCGTTGGCAGGATTGCTTGAGTACCGCCTGGATATTGGGGAATTCGTCAGGATTGATGTCCGCCGTGACCCCGGCTGGGTACTTATCCTTCCAAAAATGTTCGATCATGGAAGCCCGCTCCTTCAGCAACAGCGAATTCGGTACGCGTCGATGCGCTTATTATTGATATGAGAGGCCGGCTCATTGCAAACCGGATCCTCCGAAAGCGCGCCGAGAGTAACAGCTTTGCAAGGGGTCGCCTAGAGGTCGAAATGGGCCGACAGGTCACAAAAATGACTCAATGAACAATACAGGTCATTTTTAGAGTAATTATACAAAATGTCGCGAATCCGCCTGAAAGCCCTGCCCTAGAGAGGGCCTGCGGGAACGGCGTTGCGCTGATCCCACAGGATTGGATTAGCCACCGTCAGGCGATATCGCGCAACTCCCGGCGCAGGATCTTGCCCACTGGAGTCATCGGCAGCGATTCGCGCAACACGATGTGCTTGGGCACCTTGTAGCCGGTGAAGTTGGTCTTGCAGAACGCCTTGAGCTCATCGACGCTCACCCCACCCGCACGCGGCACCACGAACAGCTTCACCGCCTCGCCGGTGCGCTCGTCCGGCACGCCGATCACCGCGCAGCTGGCCACCTGCGGATGGCCCATCACCACATCCTCGATCTCGTTGGGATACACGTTGAAGCCCGAGACAATGATCATGTCCTTCTTGCGGTCGACGATGCGGGTGAAACCGTCCGGATCGATGACGGCGATGTCGCCAGTCTTCAGCCAGCCTTCGCCATCCAGTACCTGGGTGGTGGCCTCCACCTGCTGCCAGTAGCCTTTCATCACCTGCGGCCCCTTGATGCACAGCTCGCCACGCTCGCCCAGCGGCTGCTCGTGGCCTTCATCGTCGATCACCTTGAACGCCGTGCCGGGCACCGGCAGCCCCACGGTGCCCAGGCGCGCCAGCTGGCCATAGGGGTTGGTGCTGGCCGCCGGCGAGGTTTCGGTCAGGCCGTAACCTTCGACAATGCGGCAACCGGTGAGGGCCTCCCAGCGTTCGGCGGTGGCCTTGACCAGCGCGGTGCCACCGGAGTTGGTGATCTTCAGCGCGGAGAAATCCAGCGACTTGAAGCCCGGGTGGTCCATCAGCGCGACGAACAGCGTGTTCAGGCCCACCAGCGCCGAGAACCGCCACTTGCCCAGCTCCTTGATGAAACCGGGAATATCCCGGGGGTTGGTGATCAGTACGTTGTGGTTACCGGTCACCATCATGCACATGCAGTTCGCGGTGAAGGCATAGATGTGGTACAGCGGCAGCGGCGCGATCATCACCTCCTGCCCTTCCTTGATCAGCGGCTGGCCATCGGGGCCGTGCTGACCGAAGCAGGCCAGCACCTGGAGCATGTTGGCCACCAGGTTGCCGTGGGTGAGCATGGCGCCCTTGGCCAGCCCGGTGGTGCCGCCGGTGTACTGCAGCACCGCGATGTTCTCCAGGGTTTGTGCCACCGGCCTGTGAGTGAGCCCGCGCTCCTGGCGCAGCACCTGCTTGAACGACACGGCCTGGGGCAACTGGTAGGCCGGCACCATCTTCTTCAGCTTGTCGACCACGGTGTTGACCAGCCAGCCCTTGGCCGTCGGCAGCAGGTCGCCCATCTTCGCCTCGATCAGGTACTCGATGCCGGTATCGGGCAGCACCTCCTGCACGCGCTTGCCGAACATGTTCAGGTACACCAGGGCTCGGGCGCCGGAGTCCTTGAACTGATGGCGCATCTCGCGCTCGGTGTACAGCGGGTTGGTGTTGACCACGATCAGGCCGGCGCGCATGGCGCCGAACACCGCAATGGGGTATTGCAGGACATTGGGCATCTGCACCGCGATGCGGTCGCCCGGCACCAGTTCGGTGTGCTGTTGCAGCCAGGCGGCGAAGGCGGCCGAATGACGCTCGAGGTCGGCATAGCTAAGGGTGACCCCGAGGTTGCTGTACGCCGGGCGGTCGGCGAAGCGTTTGCAGCAGCGCTCGAAGACGTCGACGACGGACGTGTAGACATTCATGTCAATGGTGGAAGGTACGCCCGCGGCGCGCTTGTCGTTCCAGAAATCGGCTTGCATTTATTGTTGTTCCTCTACCGGGACATTCCTGACCTATTCGCCTGCTGGCAAAAAGGTGTTCAGCCGACGTTAGCAGCTCTGTCGAAGGTGGCAAATACGCCAAGTGCCGCCATTAACATTGTGAATCTCTTTTCCGCCCTTCCTGCAATCGATGGCTTTGCGCATACACTGTTGGGCAACCTCCGCGCGCAAGGACCCGCCATGCCCCACGACGCCTTCTGGCTCCCCGCCAGCGAGCATTGCAGCCTTTATGTCCACCAATGGCTGCCGGCCACACCGGTCAAGGCCGTGGTGCTGCTGGCCCATGGCATGGCCGAGCATGCCGGGCGCTACCAGCGCCTGGGCCATGCGCTCAACGCGGCCGGCTACGGGCTGCTCGCCCCCGACCTGCGCGGCCACGGCCGCACCGCTGAACTGGGCAGCCTGGGCCTGTTCGCCCGGCAAAATGGCTGGAATGCCGTGCTCAACGACCTGGGCCTGCTGGCCCAGCACATCGGCCAGCAGTTTCCGGGAACCCCGCTGTTCCTGTTCGGCCACAGCATGGGCAGCTACATCGGCCAGGCCTACCTGCTGCACCACAGCGCCAGCCTGCAGGGCGCGATCCTCAGCGGTTCGAACTTCCAGCCGGTGGCGCTGTACCGCGCGGCGCGCCTGATTGCCCGTCTCGAGGCCTGGCGCCAGGGCCCGCTGGGCAAGAGCGCGCTGATCGACTGGCTGTCGTTCGGCTCGTTCAACAAGGCGTTCAAGCCCAACCGCACCGCTTTCGACTGGCTCAGCCGTGATGCCGCGGAGGTGGACAAGTACATCGCCGATCCGCTGTGCGGCTTTCGCTGCAGTAACCAGCTGTGGCTCGACCTGCTGCAGGGGTTGGCGCAGATCAGTCAGAAGAAGAACCTGGCGCAGATCGATCCGAACCTGCCGATCTTCGTGCTGGGCGGCGAATGTGATCCGGTGAGTGCCGGCAAGCGTCTCACCCATCTGGCCGACGCCCTGCGCGCGACCGGCAACCGTCATGTACAGTTGCGCATCTACCCCGGCGCACGCCACGAAGTGCTCAACGAAACCCATCGCGACGAGGTCACCGCCGAGATCATCGGCTGGCTGGAGCAGGCGCTGGCCCTTGGCCGCCCTGCCCGCAGTGAATGATCGGCAGCCTCGTCCGTTCCACAAGGAAGCCCCTGATGACCCAGGTCACCAACACGCCTTACGAAGCCCTCGAAGTCGGCCAGAAAGCTGAATACAAGAAGTCCGTGGCAGAACGCGACATCCAGCTGTTCGCCGCCATGTCCGGCGACCACAACCCGGTGCACCTGGATGCCGAGTTCGCCGCCAAGAGCATGTTCAAGGAACGCATCGCCCACGGCATGTTCAGCGGCGCGCTGATCAGCGCCGCAGTGGCCTGCACCCTGCCTGGCCCGGGCACCATCTACCTGGGCCAGCAGATGAGCTTCCAGAAGCCGGTGAAGATCGGCGACGAGCTGACCGTGCGCCTGGAAATCCTCGAGAAGCTGCCCAAGTTCAAGGTGCGTATCGCCACCAACGTGTACAACCAGAACGACGAGCTGGTGGTCGCCGGCGAAGCCGAGATCCTCGCGCCGCGCAAACAGCAGACCGTCGAGCTGGTGAGCCCGCCGGAGTTCGTTGCCGGCTGAAAGCACTGCGGCTCTCACGGTCACTGTAGGAGCGGCCTTGTGCCGCGAAAGGGCTGCGCAGCAGTCCCTGGATTTCAGCGTCCATGCATAGATCGCCGGGGCTGCTACGCAGCCCTTTCGCGGCACGAGGCCGCTCCTACAGGTATGACCTCACCCCAGCTCGCGCAAGCGCCGCTCGATATGGCGGCGTTCCGGCCCCTGCCGGGTCAGCGTCAATGCCTGCTGCCAGGCCTCGCGGGCCTGTTCGGTATTGCCCAGCTGCCGATGCAGTTCGGCGCGCGCGGCATGGGCCAGGTGGTATTCGCCCAGTTCGCCCCGCTCGAGAATTGCTTCGACCGCCCGCAACCCGACCTGCGCGCCATCACGCCGGGCCAGTGCCGCCGCCCGGTTCAGCTCCACCACCGGTGACGGCCAGTGGCGCTGCAGCACGTCGTACAGGCCGACGATCTCGTCCCAGTCGGTGGCCTCGGCGCTGGGCGCTTCGGCATGCAGCGCGGCAATCGCCGCCTGCACACTGTAGGGGCCGAACTCCCGGCTGCTCAGTGCCTGGCGCACCAACTGGCTGCCCTCCTCTATCTGTGTCCGGTCCCACAGGCTCCGGTCCTGTTCGTCGAGCAGCACCAGCTCGCCGTCGGTATCGCTGCGCGCGTTCTGCCGCGAGGCCTGCAACAGCATCAGCGCCAGCAGCCCCAGCACTTCGGCATCCGGCAACAACTGCGCCAGCAACCGGCCCAGGCGGATAGCTTCGTCGGTCAGCGCGCGCGTGGTCACATCCTCGCCCGACGACGCCGAATATCCCTCGTTGAACACCAGGTAGATCACCCGCAGCACACTCTCCAGCCGCTCCGGCAACTCGCCCAGCTCCGGTACCTGGTAGGGGATCTGCGCATCGCGGATCTTGGCCTTGGCGCGCACGATGCGCTGGGCGATGGTCGCCGGGCTCTGCAGGAAGGCGCGGGCGATCTGCTCGGTGGTCAGGTCGCAGACCTCGCGCAGTGTCAGCGGCACCTGGGCATCGAAGGCCAGGGCTGGGTGGCAGCAGGTGAAGATCAGGCGCAGCCGATCGTCGACCAGCAGCTCCTGCTCGCCCGGGTCCTGGGCCTCGCCCTCCAGCAGCATGATCAGGTCCGCCTGGGAGCGGTCGAAACGGGCACGCCGACGCAAGGCGTCGATGGCCTTGAAGCGGCCAGCGGAGACCAGCCAGGCCCGCGGATTGTCCGGGATGCCATCGCGCTGCCAGCGCTCGACGGCAATGAAGAAGGCGTCATGCAGGGCCTCCTCGGCCAGGTCGAAGTCTCCCAGCAGGCGGATCAGGGTGGCCAGGATGCGCCGGGAGTCGCGGCGGTAGACCGCCGCCACTTCATCCCGGATTTGCCCTTCGCTATTCATCAGCCCGGCGATACCTGGGTCATCGTGCTCTCCTTATTGGGTCAGGGTTGCAACTCACGCACCGGACGCACCTCGACGCTGCCGACCCGCGCCGCCGGAATGCCCCTGGCGATGTTCAACGCTTCATTGAGGTCGCGGGCATCGACCAGGTAGAACCCGGCCAACTGCTCCTTGGTCTCGGCGAACGGACCGTCGGTCAGGCTCATGTGTCCGGCGCGCACGCGTACCGTGGTGGCCGTCTGCACGGGCTTGAGCGCCTCGGCGGCGATCATCCGCCCGGAGCCCTGGATGGACTCGGCGTAGGCCATGCATTCGGCGTCCTCGGGGCTGTCGGGCAGGCTGTGCAACAGCGCTTCATCACAATAGACCAGGCACAGGTATTTCATGATCGTCTCCGGGGCGAGGTGGCGATAGGCGGTCGAGGGCGTTCAAGGTTTGAGATCGAACAGCGCTTTTTGCGTTTCCATGTCGAACGGTGCCGACCAGTGTTCGTGGATGACCTGCCATTGGCCGCCGCTGCGCCGGTAGCCGACAGTGGCGCGCATGAAGCCGCACTGGCTCTCATCGTCGCCCGGGCCACAGCGGTTGAGCCAGTGGGCCAGGCCCAGGTCGCCGTCGGCGTGCACGGTCAGCTGCGCCAATTCGAACACCATCGGCCCGGTGCACATGCCCATGCACATTTCCCAGTGGGCGCGATAGGCGGCCTTGCCCTTGAATTGCAGGGCCTGGATGGCGTCGAAGGCGACAATGTCGTCGGCGTAGGGGGCGACGATACGGTCGACGTCACGCTCGCGCACGGCTTGCATCCACTGTTCGATCAGTTGCTTCAGTTCATGCTCGGCTGCAGTGTTCATCGGTGTTTCCTCCGAAGACTCATCAGGGTTGGTGGTGACGCTTTCAACACTGGTCGAACGGGAAAACGGCAAATCGACAACTGCCCGGAAATTTTCAGTCGAGGGGCGCGACTGGCTTGAGGAAGTACACGACACGCTCGGTCTCGGCAAAGCCCAGGGCCGCGTGCATGCGCTGGCTGCCAAGGTTGTCCAGCGCGGCGTCCGAGGCCAGTTCGCGGCAACCTTTGCCATCGGCCCACCGTTCGACAGCCGCGATCAGCTGGCGGGCGACGCCCTGGCCGCGCGAGGCCTGTTCAACAAAGACGCCTTCGAGGTACGCCACCGGCGAAGTATTGCTGCCATTGACATAGTCATGACGCACCGACGCCTCGGCCAGCCCTTGCGCCCTGCCCTGCTCGTCATACGCCAGCAGGGCCACGAAGGTTGCGGGGCGGCCGGCGATATCGGCCATTTCCGCCAGGTGGTCAGTCGCCGCACTGTCGGGCCACAAGGCGCTGCGCAAGTGCAGCCAGGCCGGGCTGCCCGGGTCAGTGCAGGGTTGGATCATTGCCACTTCTGGGAACTCCATGACTCAAACGGGTGTAGACAAGATGAACTCACGATAACCGGAGAGAATCACATACACCGCGAAATAACAGAAAATGGCCGCCGACAGCAGGTAGGACCACGTCAGCAGCCGATCACCGAGCAAGCGCCCACCATGGCTGGCGATGGCGCAGAGCGACACGCACCAGACCAACCCGGCGGCGAAGAAGCCCCCGAGGAACAGACCCGCGTCGAGCAGGCTGCCGCCACCAGACCTGGAGATCAGCACCCCACCCACCGCCGCGAACCAGAGGATCGCGCTGGGCGAGGACATGGCCAGGAAGATCCCGCGCAGGAACTCGCGCCAGCCAGACTCCACCACCACTTCGCCCCGCGACTCCAGGTGCCCGCCGCGCCAGGCCGCCAGCAGCATCTTCACGGCAAACCACACCAGCAGTGCCGAACCGCCCAGCCACAGGGCCCAGCGCACGCTTTCGAACTGCAACAGCACGGTCATCCCGGCCAGAGCAGCAATTGCATAGACCAGGTCGCCGACGCAGGTACCCAGTCCCAGCCAGAACCCTTGGAGAAAGCCGCGCTGCATGGCCAGGGTGATCATGGCGATATTGGCCATGCCGATGTCCAGGCACAGGGAAAGGCTGAGGAGAAAACCGTTGGAGAAAGGCATGGCGCACTCTGGACGTAATCAGGGGTGCACATTGAACCCGAGGGTGCGCTTGCCGTACAGAAAGAAAGTTCACTCGCTCAGACAGATTCCGACTGGCCTGTGCAGTCGGAAACATAGTCTTCCACGGCTTGTTGAAACGCTTCGTGCAACCCATGCAGAGTGCTGGCGTGAAAACTGATGATACCGATCATGCCAAGTACACGTCCGACGAAGATCTGGTCATGCGCATCGTATTCGACACTGGCCTCGTAGCCCCTGTAGTGAATGTGATTCATCGTCGATCCCCAGAAATGCCTCGCAGGTAGACAAAAATGCTACCAAGACCGGGGAAGCTCTTCTGCCTCGACATTCATTCAGAATTTTTCATCACCCCGCCAACACCTGCGCATAACGCCCACGATCCACATTGGCGCCACTGAGCACCACCGCCACACGCTTGCCGGCCTGACGCCCACGTTCCTGCATCAATGCGGCCAGGGCAGCGGCACCGGCACCTTCGGCGGTGTTGTGGGTGGTCTCGTGGTAGAGCCGCATGGCCTCGCCGATCTCGTCGTCGCTCACCCGCACGATGCGTGCGGCATGCTCGCGCACCAGGGCGAAGGCATCGGGGTGCGGCACGCGACAGGCCATGCCGTCGGCGAAGGTGTTGGCGCTGGCGGTGGTGATGATGCGACCCTGCTCGAAGCTCTGGGCATAAGCGTCTGCCGCAGCGGATACCACGCCGACGATCTCGGTGGACAGCCCCAGCAGATTGCGCGCCTGGATCAGCCCGCAGATGCCCGAGCCCATGCCGATCGGCACATACACGCAATCCAGCTCGGCCACCGCCTCGAACAGCTCCAAGGCGTAGGTGGCCACACCGCGCACCAGCTCTGGGTGGAACGATGGGACCATCTGGTAGCCGCGTTCCTCGGCCAGGCGCGCCGCCTCTTCACGGGCAACGTCGAAGTCCACGCCGTGCTCCACCAGTTCCGCGCCCAGGGCGCGCATGGCGGCATTCTTCTCTCGCGAGTTGCCTTCAGGCACCACGATCACCAGCGGCAAGCCCGCCTGGCGCGCCGCCAGGGCCATGCTCTGGCCATGGTTGCCGCGGGTGGCGGTGACCAGCCCGCGGGGGACTTCGCCAGCTGCCTGCAGGGAACGCACGTAGACCAGCCCACCACGCACCTTGAAGGCACCGGTGGGGGCATGGTTCTCATGCTTGACCCAGAGCTGGCAACCCAGCCGCTCGGCCAGCAGCGGCCAGGCATGCTGCGGGGTCGGCGGAACGTGCTGGTGAACAAAGTCGGCGGCTTCACGCAGGGCGGGCAAGTCGAACATGGCGATCTTCCTTCATCGGTAGGGCTTGATCCGATCCTAAGCGCCGGTCATTGTATGGGTCCAAACATATATTGCATGGGTAGCAATTTCGTGTGGATTCCCTCCCTGCCAGACAACGACCAGCCGCGCTACCTGGCGCTGGTCGAAGCCATTGCCGGCGCCATCGAACAGGGCGAGCTGAAAGCCGGCGAACGCCTGCCGCCCCAGCGTCGCCTGGCCTGGACGCTGGGCCTGAACCCAAGCACCACGCAACAGGCGTACCGCGAGGCTGCGGCGCGGCACCTGGTGTCCGGTGAAGTGGGGCGCGGCACCTACGTGCTGGCCAGCAGCAAGGAGGCGACACTATTCCGCCTCAAGCAGCCCGACCGCCAGCACCCGGTGATCGACCTGTCGACCAACGTGCCAGTGGCCGATCCGCACAATCTTGACCTCGAACACAGCCTGCGCAGACTGCTCGAACAGGGTGAAACCACCCTGCTCGACCATTACCTGGGGCCGGAGCAATTGCTACTGGGGCGGATCCAGGGCGCCCGCTGGCTGGCCAATCGCGGCCTGGACCTGAGACCCGAGGAGGTGCTGCTCTGCGGTGGCGCCCAACAGGCCTTGATCCTGGTGCTGCAGTCACTGTGCCAGGCAGGCGAGCCGGTGATGGTCGAAGCGTTGACCGCCCCGGGCATCAAGGCGGCCTGTCGACAGCTGCGCCTGCCGGTGCAGGGGGTGGCTCTGGATGAACAGGGTTTGCGCCCGGACGAACTGGACCGCGTCGTGCGGGCCAGTGGCGCGCGGGTACTGGTGACCACCCCGACCCTGCACAACCCGACCGGGGCCTGCATGGGCGAGGCCCGGCGCCAGGCGCTGGCGGCAGTCGCCAGGCGCCACGACTTGCTGGTGATCGAGGATGACGTGTACGGCGCCTTGACCGACCGGCCGCCGCTGTACCCTTTGCTCGAAGGCCGCGGGGTGCTGATCAGCAGTTTGTCCAAGACCGTGGCCGCCGGCCTGCGCCTGGGCTGGATCGTGGCGCGGCCAGCGTTGCTGGAGCAGATCGACCCCTATGCCCAGGCCACCCATTGGTCGGTGTCGCCATTGAACCTGCACATCGCTTGCCAGTGGATTTCGGACGGGACCGCCGCACGGCGACTGGCCTGGCAGCGGGAGGAACTGGCCGAGCGTTGGCGCCTGGCGCGGGCGTTGCTGGGTAATGCACTGCAGGTGGACGGCGTGCCTTCGCCCCATGCCTGGCTGACCACGTCTGCAGAAGCCGAGACGCTGGTTGCCCGGTGTCGGGCGCAAGGAGTGGAGATCGTGCCGGCCAGTGTGTTCGCGGTGGGCACGGAGCGTGTGCGGGCAGTGCGGGTCAGCCTGTCGGCGGCGCACAGCCGCGCGCAGTTGAAGCAGGGGCTGGAGCTCGTCCGGGATTTACACCTGCCCCTGTAGGAGCGGCCTTGTGCCGCGAAAGGGCCGCAAAGCGGCCCCAGATTTCAGTGTTGGCGCAAAGATCGCCGGGGCCGCTTTGCGGCCCTTTCGCGGCACAAGGCCGCTCCTACAGGGATTGTGCACGGCTCAATTCAGGCGGCAGCCCTCGCCCAGGGCACGGTACTGAAGGGTGTGCACCTGTCCCTGATGGTCCTCGTAGGTCATGGTGGCGGGCACCACTTCACAGACGTTGGGAATCGTCGACAGGCTGATCACGCGCTTGATGTCGAGGTTGGTGGAATAGTCGTACTGCTCGACCACGGGTTGGGTGTCTGCGGTCTTGACCTGGTCCGCGAAGGCGAGCGAGGACATACCGACCAATGCAAGAATCAGTAAGGCTTTCATGGATAACGACCTTGATGGCTATCAAGCTGATCGCGTGACTTCTGATGCCGTCAATGGCGCGGAGAAGTTGTCATCGACTGCGAAGATGACACGAAGTACCGATCCCGCTTTATCGTACTGCCGGGGGGATGAGTGAAAGTCTACTCCGCAGTCAGAATAGTTGAACCCCTGGGTCGGTTATTCACCCTTGCCGGATTTGCAACAATCTGCGACAAAGCACCATCATTTTTCCTGCACAGGCCCTGTCGCGGGACAAGCCCGCTCCTACAGGCTGCATGCGACCTTGTGGGAGCGGGCTTGCCCCGCGATGAGCCACACAGCGTGAGCCACGCATGCCGCCCCTGACCTGCACCCTTCTGCCCCCTATCCAGCGCCGCCTGCTGGAGCAGTTCTATCGCCAGCACGGCTCGCGCATGCGCGCCGCCAGTGATGGCGAGCAGTGGGTCGCGCGCAGCGGTGGAATCGTCGGCGGAATGAACCTGACACCCGTAGAGGGCGGCTACTGGCTGACCGGCCTGTTCGTCGCCCCGCAATGGCGTGGCCGGCAGATCGCCTCGCAACTGGTAGAGGCCGCGCTGGCCGACAGCACCTGCGCGACCTGGCTGTTCTGCCATCCGGACCTGACGCCCTTCTACCAGCGCCTGGCCTTCACGCCCGCCACCACACTGCCCGAAGCCCTGGCCTCGCGCCTGGCCCGTTACCAGCGCAGCAAGCCCTTGGTGGCGCTGGTGCGGGATCAGTCGTCGGCCACATCGAGCCCGGGGAACAGCACGTCGGTGTAGCCGAACTTGCTGAAGTCCTGGATGCGTGAGGGGTACAACCGGCCGATCAGGTGATCGCACTCATGCTGCACCACCCGCGCATGAAAGCCATCGGCAAAGCGGTTGATCGGGTTGCCCTGGGGGTCGATGCCCGAATAGCTGATGTGCTTGTAGCGCGGCACCACGCCGCGCAGGCCCGGCACCGACAGGCAGCCTTCCCAGCCGTCCTCGACTTCCGTGGCCAGCGGCGTGATCACCGGGTTGAGCAGGATGGTCCGCGGCACCGGCTCGGCGTCCGGGTAGCGCTCGCTGCGCTCGAAGCCGAAGATCACCAGTTGCAGGTCGATGCCGATCTGCGGCGCGGCCAGGCCTACCCCACCGACATGGGCCATGGTCTCGAACATGTCGTCGATCAGTTGCTTGAGCTCGGGGCTGCCGAGCATATGCTCCGGCACCGGCGGGGCGATGCGCAGCAGGCGTTCGTCGCCCATCTTGAGAATGTCGCGGATCATCTGGTATTCGGCTCGCGGGTCTGGGGTTCGGGTGTCACCGGGTGCTCATGCCCGAGCACGGTGATGCTCTGTTGCGGATTGTCCTGGGCGAACTCCTTTTCGCCGGGGTTCTTGCCCTCAGCGGACATGTGCTCGATCACCGCGTTCATCTCGGCCCCCAGCAGCAGCACGGCGGCGGAGATGTAGAAATACAGCAGCAGCACGATAATCGCCCCGATACTGCCATACATGGCGTTGTAGTCGGCGAAGGTCTTCACGTAGTAGGCAAAACCCAGCGACGCGACGATCCACACCACTACCGCCAGCACCGAGCCCGGGGTGATGAAGCGGAATTTCTGCTTCACATCGGGCATCACGTAGTAGATCAGCGCCACCGCCACCATCATCAGGATGATGATCGCCGGCCAGCGCAGGATGGTCCAGACGACCACTACCGCCTCTTCCAGGCCCACCTGGGAGGCGATCCACCCCATGACCTGCGGCCCCAGCACCATCAGCGCGGCGGCCGCCAGGAGCATGCCGGCGACGCCGACGGTGTAGATGATCGACAGCGGGATGCGCTTCCACACCGGCCGCCCTTCAGGCACGTCGTAGGCGGCGTTCATCGCGCTCATCATCAGGCGCACGCCGGCCGAGGCGGTCCACAGGGCGATCACGATACCCACCGACAGCAGTCCGCCCTTGGACTGTTGCAACTGGTCGATCACCGGGTTGACCTGCTCCAGGGCCTGGGGCGGCAGCACCAGCTCGGACTGCAGGCGCAGCCAGGAGAAGAAGTCCGGCAGGTGCAGGAAACCGATCAGGGCAATCAGGAACAGCAGGAACGGGAACAACGAGAACAGCATCTGGTAGGCCAGCGCGGAGGCATAGGTGGACATCTCGTCGTCGAGGAACTCCTTGACGGTGCGCACCAGCACGCGGTGCAGGGGCAGGCCGCGCAGGTCGGGGAAAATCATAGCGTCTCCTTTCGCCGCTTGATCGGGGTGGCAATGCAACAAGTCTAATAGACCAGGCGGCGGGCGTGCTGTTCGCTGGCGCGTTGCCGAACGCACAAAGCAATCGCGGGGCAAACCCGCTCCCACCGCGTGAGAGCGCACTGCCCCGCGACTATGCCACTGCGATCAAGGTTTCTTCACGGCATCCTTGACCTTGCCCACGGCCTGCTGCGCCTCGCCCTTCAACTCCTGGGCCTTGCCCTCGGCGCGCAGCCTGTCGTTGTCGGTCACCTTGCCGACGCCCTGCTTGATGTTGCCCACGGCCTCGTTGGCCAGGCCTTTCGCTTTATCCTTGGTGCCGCTCATGGGATGTCTCCTTGCCGGAAAGACACGGGAAATCGTGTCGACACCTGATCGACCCATGGCCATCGGCAGGAGTTTCAATTAGTTTGCCTGCGCTCAGCCCAACGGCTTCACGCCTTCCCCGTGGGAGCGGCGGTGCGCCGATGCGACTTGCCCCGCGATGAGCCCACCCGCACAATACCAGGCCAATCTAGCGTCAACCCGCAGGAACCTGCATGAAACTCGACAAACCCACCGCCATCGCCCGGCGCAACGAAGCGCTGACCCGACCGGTGCTCAACCGCGACAACACCCTGTTCGCCATCCTCGACAAGAAGCGCAACCTGTGGTGGTTCGAGGTGCCGGTGGCGCTGCTGCGCAAAGGCCAGCCAGACTGGGTCAACCTGCTGCTGCACACCCCGGAAACCGATGAACTGCAGCACCTGAAGGTACCGACCAACTTCCTGCGCGCTCACCAGGAGCAGATGGAAGTGCGCAACGCCGGTAAACGCCGCTCGACCATCAGCCTGGCCCTGAGCGCCGACCGCGACTCGCTGCTGCGCGACAGCCGCCCGGGTGGCGAGCAGCTGGACTTCAGCACCTTCGTGCAGGCCTGATCAGGCCCGCTCGATGCGATCGTCATGGATGACGATCCGGCCCTGCTTGAACAGTGCGCCGATAGCTTTCTTGAAGTTGCCCTTGCTGACATTGAACATCTGGCTGATCAGCGCCGGATCGCTCTTGTCGCACACCGCCAGCACGCCGCCATTGGCTTCAAGGCGCTGCATGATCTGCTCGGACAAGCCGTCGGCCAGGGCCTGGCCCACCGGCTGCAGGCTCAGGGCGATCTTGCCATCGGCGCGCACTTCCTTGATGAAGCCCTTCTCGTGCATGCCCGAACGCAGGAACTTGAACACTTCGTTCTTGTGGATCAGGCCCCAGTGGCGGTTGTTGATGATCGCCTTGAAGCCCATCGGCGTCTCGCCGGCCACCAGCAGCTCGACCGGCTGGCCGACCTGGTAGTCCACCGGGGTGCGGTCCAGGTAACGGTCCAGCTTGGCGGTGGCGGTGATGCGCCGGGTGCGTTTGTCCAGGTAGGCGTGGACCACGCAGTAGTCACCGATCTTCAGTGGCCGGGACTCTTCCGAGTAGGGCATCAGCAGGTCCTTGGACAGGCCCCAGTCGAGGAAGATGCCCGCGCCGTTGATGTCCTTGACCTTGAGGCTGGCGAACTCGCCTACCTGCATCTTCGGCTTCTCGGTGGTGGCGATCAGCTGGTCCTCGCTGTCGAGGTAGATGAACACGTTGAGCCAGTCGTCCAGCTCGAGTTCGGCATCCTTGGGGAAGTAGCGCCGTGGCAGGAGGATCTCGCCGTCGGCACCGCCGTCCAGGTACAGGCCGAATTCCACGTGTTTCACGATTTGCAAACTGTTGTAACGCCCAAGCAGAGCCATTTCCGAAGATCCTCAAGACAAGGCGGCTATTCTAACACTTGACCCGCCCGTCCGCCCGAGCGCGCATGCGCCGGAACCCTCGGGCCCACCTTGCGTCCACCGCCTGGCCAGCCTGTGCAAGGATTCGCTCATGCCCCGACGCCTGCCCCAAACCCTGCTGCTCGTCATCGGCTTCGCCCTGGCCCTTGTGGCCTGCAGCCGCATCGACCTGGCCTACCGCAACCTTGACCGCCTGGTGCCCTGGTCGCTGGACGACTACCTGGACATGAACCGCGAGCAGAAACAGCTGCTCGACGAACGGCTCAGAGAACAACTGGCCTGGCACTGCAAGACGCAGCTGCCCGGCTACCTCGACTGGCTCGACCGGGTGCGGCTGATGGTTGCCGAAGACGCAGTCACCGACCAGGCCCTGGAGCAACGCACCCTCGAAGCCCGCCAGGCCATCGGCCGGGTGGCCACGGCGATCACCCCCTCGGCCACCGAACTGCTGCGCGGGATGAGCGACACCCAGGTCGCCGAGATGCGCCAGGCGTTTCGCGCCGACATCGACAAGTGCCGCAAAACCTACGACGAAACCCCGCTGCCCAAACAGATCGAACAACGCGCCGCACGCATGCAGAAGCGCCTGGAACCCTGGCTGGGTGAGCTCAGCGCCCAGCAACGCTTGCGGGTGATGAGCTGGTCCCAGGCCCTGGGCGACCAGAACCGCCAGTCGATCGCCAATCGCGCGCACTGGCAGCAGCAGCTGGTGCTGGCAATGGACCAGCGCGCCACGCCCGGCTTCGAACCGCGCCTGGCGCAACTGCTGCAGCGCAAGGAAAGCCTGTGGACGGCGGAGTACCGCCAGGCCTATGAGAACAGTGAACAGCAGGCGCGCAGCCTGCTGGTCGATCTGATGAAGCAGAGCAGCCTTGCGCAGAAGCAGTTCCTGCAGCAGCGCCTGGGCAAGGTGCGGGCGGATTTCAGTGAGCTCAAGTGCCTGAGAGGTTGAAGTTAGCTGGGCTGCTCAAGCCATACCCCCCATGTAGGAGCGGCCTTGTGCCGCGAAAGGGCTGCAAAGCAGCCCCAGGATTTCAGCTTCGCAGCGAAAATGCCGGGGCCGCGTTGCGGCCCTTTCGCGGCACAAGGCCGCTCCTACAGGGTTACATGTTTGGGCGCCATTCAGCGCCCCTTGCGCCGATACGGAAAAACATCGATCACCTTCCCCGCGCGGATCGCCTCCTGCAGCCCTTTCCAGTAATCGGCGTCATACAACTCGCCATGCAGTCGGCTGAACAAGCGGCGCTGGCCGATATCGGCGAACAGGAACGGCGGAAACTCCTCGGGGAACACGTCGTGCGGCCCGATCGAGTACCACGGTTCGCCCGACATCTCGTCCTCGGGGTAGCGCGGCGGCGGGATATGGCGGAAGTTGACCTCGGTGAGGTAGCTGATCTCGTCGTAATCGTAGAACACCACCCGGCCATGGCGAGTAACGCCGAAGTTCTTCAGCAGCATGTCACCGGGGAAGATGTTGGCCGCCGCCAGCTGCTTGATCGCCAGCCCGTAGTCCTCCAGCGCTTCCAGCACCTGGGCTTCGCTGGCCTGTTCAAGGTAGAGATTGAGCGGGGTCATGCGTCGCTCGGTCCAGCAGTGACGAATGAGTACCGTGTCCCCCTCCAGCGCCACGGTGGAGGGCGCCACTTCCAGCAGCTCGGCAAGGCAGTCGGGGTCGAACTTGGCGCGGGGGAAGCGAAAATCGGCGAACTCCTGGGTGTCGGCCATGCGTCCGACGCGATCCACGCTCTTCACCAGGCGATATTTCTCAATCACCGTGGCGCGATCAACAGTCTTGGACGGCGAGAAACGATCCTTGATGATCTTGAACACCGTGTTGAAGCCCGGCAGGGTGAACACGCTCATCACCATCCCGCGCACCCCCGGCGCCATGATGAAGCGGTCGTCGCTGTTGGCCAGGTGGTTGATCAGTGCGCGGTAGAACTCCGACTTGCCGTGTTTGTAGAAACCGATCGAGGTGTACAGCTCGGCGATGTGCTTGCCCGGCAGGATGCGCTTGAGGAAGTTGACGAACTCCGCCGGCACCGGCACATCGACCATGAAGTACGAACGGGTGAAGGAGAAGATGATCGACACCTCCGCCTCATCGGTGATCAGCGTATCGGCCTCGATGCCATGGCCTTCGCGGTGCAGCAGCGGGATCACCAGCGGCCACTGCTCGTCGGGGGTGTACAGGCGCCCGACCAGGTAGGCGCCCTTGTTGCGGTAGAGCACCGGGGTGAACAGCTCCACTGCCAGCGCCGGGTCCTTGCACACCCAGTCGGGCAGGCATTCACGCAGCTGGTCCTGCAACCGCGACAGGTCGCCCTCCAGGCCCCCGTAGGGCACGTTGAAGCGGTAATCGGCGAAGATTGCCCGCAACAGCCCCTTCAGTCCACCGTCCAGCGCATAGGTGCGGGTCTGCGCCGCGCGCTCGTGGCCGCGCATGGACGGGCGAGTGGTGTGGATGAACATGCAGCCGTCGCTGATCTGGTCATGACTGAACAGGCTGCAGAACAACGAGTTATACCAGGTCTCGGACAGCTCATCGTCCAGCCGCGGGTCGATCAGGCGGATGTAGGCGTTCTTCACCAATGGCCACTGCTCGACGTCCAGCAGTTGGGAGGTCTCGAAGCCTTGGCGCAGCCAACCGCTGACCTCGGCGACCTTGTCTTCGTAGAGATTGATCCGCGCCGCCGCGGCATGCTGGATTTCCTGCCAGCGCGCCTGCTCGAAACGCTCGCGGGCACCGAGGGTGATGCGGCGAAAATGCTCGCGGTAGTCGTCGAAGCCATCGAGGATCATCCGGGCGATGTCGGCGGCGGGCCAGGGTTGGGTCATGCGCGGGATCTCATGGCAAGTTGAGTTAGATAGCTTAGTCGTCCGTAAGCGGCTCGCAGGCAGTGTGGACCTTATCGCGGGGCAAGCCCGCTCCCACGCCGCCAGTGTTCCACACGTGGAAGCGGGCTTGCCCCGCGATAAGGCTTACACAGCAAGAAAGCACAAGAATCCCGCTTGCCCACTGACGTACACTCGCGCCCCTGCCCCACCGCCGGAGACCACCCGTGAGCCCCATCGCCCTTGCCCGTCTGTTGACCCTTGCCGCCGTCTGGGGTGCTAGCTTCCTGTTCATGCGCATCATCGCTCCCGAGCTCGGCACCGTGCCGACCGCCTTTTTCCGCGTGTCGATCGCCTGCCTGGGGCTGATCGCCATCCTCGCCGCCGCCCGGGTGCGCTGGAATTTCGAGGGCAAGCTGGGTGCCTGCCTGGTGCTGGGCATGATCAACTCCGGCATTCCGGCCACGTTCTATTCCGTGGCGGCGCAGGTGCTGCCGGCGGGCTACTCGGCGATCTTCAACGCCACCACGCCACTGATGGGCGTGCTGATCGGCACCTTGTTCTTCCGCGAGGCGATGACCCTGCCCAAGCTCTGCGGGATCTTCCTCGGCCTGTTCGGCGTAGGCATCCTCAGCGGCGCCGGCCCGGTGGCGCTGGACATGGCCCTGGTGCAAGGCGCCCTGGCGTGCCTGGCGGCGACCACCTGCTACGGTTTCGCGGGTTTCCTCGCGCGGCGCTGGGTGGGAACGCTGGACAGCCGTCTGTCTGCCCTGGGCAGCATGCTCGGCGCCACCCTGCTGTTGAGCCCGCTGTTCGCCTGGAGCGCGCTGACCCAGCCGCCTGCCAGCTGGGGCGGCTGGCAGGTATGGCTGTCGCTCTTGGGCCTGGGGCTACTGTGCACGGCGTTCGCCTACATCTTGTACTTCCGCCTGCTGAACGAAATCGGGCCGGTCAAGGCCAGCACCGTGACCTTCCTGATCCCGGTGTTCGGCGTACTGTGGGGGGCGTGGCTGCTGGATGAGCCGCTGTCGATGGCGCACCTGTACGGCGGCCTGCTGATCGCCGCGGCGCTCTGGCTGGTGCTGCGCCCTGCACGGTCGTGATGTGGGAGCGGGCTTGCCCCGCTCCCAGCATTTCTTTACTCAGGCCTCGGCCGCGCGCAACGCCGGCTTGCGGAACACGAACAGCAACCCGACCACGATCAACCCCATTCCCAGCAGGCTGAGCGGCGCCAGGCGGTTACCGAAGATGGCGAAGTCCATCACCGCCGTCACCGCCGGCACCAGGTAGAACAGGCTGGTGACATTGACCAGGTTGCCACGGGCGATCAGCCGGTACAGCAGCAGCGTGGCCAGCAGCGAAACCACTAGCCCCATCCACAGCAGCGCGCCGACGAAGCTGGCGTTCCACTCGACCTGCAGCGGCTGGAACGGCGCGAACAGCGCGCACAGGGCAAAACCGGCCAGGTACTGCAGCGGCAAGGTGCCCATCGGGTTGTCGGTGATGCGCTTCTGCAGGATCGAGCCGAAGGTCATGCTGGCCAACGCCAGCAGGGCGAACAGCATGCCCGTCAGGGATACCCCGCCAAGGTTGATGCCCTGGTAGACCACCATCACCAGGCCGCCAAGCCCCAGGCCCAGGCCGAACAGTCGGCTCCAGGAGCGTTGGCGCTCCATCAGCACCACGGTAAGGATCGGTTGCACGCCCATGACCGTGGCCATGACGCCGGGGGTGACATGGGTATTGAGTGCCAGCAGGTAGAAGATCTGGTAGGCGCCCAGCAACACGCAGCCGGTCCCCAAAGCGCGAACAATGCCGCCCCGGGTACGTGGCCAGCGCAAGCCGAGCAGCGGTCCGATCAACAACAGACCGAAAAGCGCCAGGGCCGAGCGCAGCAGCAGGAAGGCGAAAGGGCTGGCCTGGGCCAGGCCGAGCTTGGAAACGATCGCCCCGCTGCTCCACAGCAGGACGAACAGGCTGGTGGTGGCCGCCGAGGCCACGGATGCTTTGTTGAAAACAGACATGTATTGCCACCTGTATACGGGCAAATGAGCCGTACGGAGGGCCTATCGCGTCTTGCGGGGATAGCCGACCGTGTTCAGTAGGTTGCGAGTGCGGTGGGGAGCGGCCTGCGGCCGATCAGCCCAGCACCACGACTGCGCAAGGAGGCGGAGCTACGCCGCCTACGACGCCACTGACAGGTGGTGGGTAGTGACTGATCATGGCCGGCTGCTGGCTGCCACGCACGACCACGCCCGCGACAGGCGCGAGAACGTAAGCGGTGGTGGAAGGGATGGCGGGCATGAACAGGTCTTCTGGAAAGTGAATGGACTGGACTATAGCGGTGGATTCTTCGCGGGTAAACCCGCTCCCACAAGTATCTCGCTGGATTAGCTGCCATGGAGTACCTGTGGGAGCGGGTTTACCCGCGAAAAGGCCGGATCTGCCCGGGAAGATGCCTGCCCCGATCAGAACAGCCAGCGGTACAGCGCATAGGCGACGACAACCGCCAGCACCGGCCGCAGCACGCGGTAGGCCTTGGGGTTGGCGCGCTTGAACTGCTTGACCCGGGTGCTGATGACATTGCTGAAGCGCTTGCTCCAGGCGTAGGCCTGGTTGATCCCGCCGACGCGCTCGTCATCGGTGTTCTGCGGCGCGGTGGCGCGGCCGAGGAAGGCGCTGACCTTGCGGTTGATGCGGGTCATCAGCGGGCTGTTGAGCGGGCGCTCGACGTCGCAGAACAGGATCACGCGGGTGACCTCGGTCTCATTCTTGACCCAGTGCACGAAGGTCTCGTCGAACATCACGTCCTCGCCGTCACGCCAGGCGTAGGGTTGGCCATCGACGTAGATGCGGCAGTTGTCCGAGTTCGGCGTGGACAGGCCCAGGTGGTAACGCAGGGAGCCGGCGAACGGGTCACGGTGCGGGTTCAGGTGGCTGCCACCGGGCAGCAAGGCAAACATCGCGCCCTTGACGTTGGGGATGCTGCTGACCAGTTCGACGGTCTTCGGGCACAGCGCCTCGGCCGAAGGCAGCGGCTTGTCGTACCACTTCAGGTAGAAACGCTTCCAGCCTTTCTTGAAGAACGAACCGAAGCCGGCGTCGTTGTCTTTCTCGGCAGCACGGATGTAACCCTCGTCGAACAGGCGCATGGCCTCTTCGCGGATCACTTCCCAGTTGTCCTTGAGCACGTCCAGTTCGGGGAAGCGCTGGCGGTCCAGGTAGGGCTTGGAAGGCACGCCGGAGAACAGGTACATCAGGCTGTTGTAGGGGGCGAACAGCGCCGAATGGTTGACGAACTGGCGCAACACCGGCAGGCGTGCCTTGCCGCGCAGGTGCACGAACAGCACGCTGGCGAAGAACACCAGCAGGACACCTGCCTTGGCGACGAAGGAAAAGGTCATGCAACACTCCTTGGAGGGGAAATCTGGCCATCCCCAGATAGCCGGACATCATAAACCCATCCGGGCCGGGTAAAAACAACCGGTGCCGGATCGCAGTGTCAAGGATTGTGCAATAAACGAGAGAGGCCGACATTGCGCCGGATCAGCGGTGGCCCGTATATCCCGGGCCCCGTTCGCGGCACAAGGCCGCTCCTACAGGCAATCGCGTCCTTGTAGGAGCGGCCTTGTGCCGCGATGGGCTGCGCAGCAGCCCCAGACTTACTGCTGGTTCTCCTGCTCGGTGAACATGTCGCTGAACAGCATGCTCGACAGGTAGCGCTCGCCCGAGTCCGGCAGGATCACCACGATGGTCTTGCCCTGCATCTCCGGTTTCTCGGCCAGGCGCACCGCCGCCGCCATCGCCGCGCCACAGGAAATGCCGCAGAGGATGCCCTCCTCCTGCATCAGGCGGATGGCCATGGCCTTGGACTCGTCCTCGGTGACGGTCTCGACCTGGTCGACGATCGACAGGTCGAGGTTCTTCGGCACGAAACCGGCACCGATGCCCTGGATCTTGTGCGGGCTGGGCTTGAGTTCCTCACCGGCCAGGGTCTGGCTGATCAGCGGCGAGTTCACCGGCTCCACCGCCACCGACAGGATCGACTTGCCCTGGGTGTGCTTGATGTAGCGCGACACACCGGTGATGGTACCGCCGGTGCCGACACCGGCCACCAGAACATCCACCGCGCCATCAGTGTCGTTCCAGATTTCCGGGCCGGTGGTTTTCTCATGAATGGCCGGGTTGGCCGGGTTGTCGAACTGGCCCGGCAGGAAGTGCTGGGCAGGGTCCGAGGCGACGATCTCGTTGGCCTTCTCGATGGCGCCCTTCATGCCCTTGGCCTTGTCCGTCAGGACCAGCTCGGCGCCCAGTGCCTTCAATACCTTGCGGCGCTCCAGGCTCATCGAGTCCGGCATGGTCAGCACCAATCGGTAGCCACGGGCGGCGGCGACGAACGCCAGGCCGATGCCGGTGTTGCCCGAGGTGGGTTCGACGATGGTCATGCCCGGCTTCAGCTTGCCGCTGCTCTCGGCGTCCCAGATCATGCTCGCGCCGATCCGGCACTTCACCGAATAACCCGGGTTGCGCCCCTCGATCTTGGCCAGGATGGTCACTCCGCGCGGGGCGATGCGATTGATCTGCACCAACGGCGTGTTGCCGATGGAATGTGCGTTGTCGGCGTAGATACGGCTCATGGCGGGGGTCCTTGAATGCAGGGGCTGGCGGGTGGACCTAAAAGGGTAAGCCTGCCGAGGTGGGGCGTAAAGCCCGCTCTGTTACCGGGGGTGACGGACCATTCAGGGACTGAATACCCGGTCTGCGTTTGCAGGCGACGGGTGCGGGGTTATAGTCGCTGACACATCAATAACCATGCGTTGGCTGCACTGCCCTCATCGCGGGACAAGCCCGCTCCCACAGGTTGCTCTCAAATCCTGTCGGGGCGGGCTTGCCCCGCGATAAGGCGAGCCCAGCCACCCCAGAGGATCGGTTCATGAAGTTCGAAGGCACCCGCGACTACGTCGCCACAGACGACCTGAAGCTGGCGGTCAACGCGGCCATCACCCTGGAGCGCCCGCTGCTGGTCAAGGGCGAGCCGGGCACCGGCAAGACCATGCTCGCCGAGCAGCTCGCCGCCTCCTTCGGCGCCCGCCTGATCACCTGGCACATCAAGTCCACCACCAAGGCCCACCAGGGCCTGTACGAGTACGACGCGGTCAGCCGCCTGCGCGACTCGCAACTGGGCGTGGACAAGGTCCACGACGTGCGCAACTACCTGAAGAAGGGCAAGCTGTGGGAGGCCTTCGAGGCCGACGAGCGGGTGATCCTGCTGATCGACGAGATCGACAAGGCCGACATCGAGTTCCCCAACGACCTGTTGCAGGAACTCGACAAGATGGAGTTCTACGTCTACGAGATCGACGAGACCATCAAGGCCAAGCAACGCCCGATCATCATCATCACTTCCAACAACGAGAAGGAACTGCCCGACGCCTTCCTGCGCCGTTGCTTCTTCCACTACATCGCCTTCCCCGACCGCGCCACCCTGCAGCAGATCGTCGACGTGCACTACCCGAATATCAGCCAGTCGCTGGTCAGCGAGGCACTGGACGTGTTCTTCGACGTGCGCAAGGTCCCGGGCCTGAAGAAAAAACCGTCCACCTCCGAGCTGGTCGACTGGCTCAAGCTGCTGATGGCCGACAACATCGGTGAGGCAGTGCTGCGCGAACGCGACCCGACCAAGGCCATCCCGCCGCTGGCCGGTGCCCTGGTCAAGAACGAGCAGGACGTGCAACTGCTCGAGCGCCTGGCCTTCATGAGCCGGCGCGGCAACCGCTGACAGGAGCCGGGCCATGCTGCTCAACCTGTTCAATGAAATGCGCGCGGCCAAGGTACCGGTGTCGGTGCGCGAGCTGCTCGACCTGCACCATGCCCTGCAGAAGGGCGTGGTGTTCGCCGACATGGACGCCTTCTACTACTTGGCCCGGGCCATCCTGGTGAAGGACGAGCGCCATTTCGACAAGTTCGACCGCGCGTTCGCCGCCTACTTCAAGGGCTTGGAAAACCTCGACCGGCATATCGAGGCCCTGATTCCCGACGACTGGCTGCGCAAGGAGTTCGAGCGCTCGCTGACTGACGAGGAACGGGCGCAGATCCAGTCCCTGGGCGGCCTGGACAAGCTGATCGAGGAGTTCAAGAAACGCCTTGAGGAGCAGAAGGAGCGCCACGCCGGGGGCAACAAGTGGATCGGCACCGGCGGCACCAGCCCGTTCGGCTCCGGCGGCTTCAACCCCGAGGGCATCCGCGTCGGCGAGGCCGGCAAGCGCCAGGGCAAGGCGGTGAAGGTGTGGGACCAGCGCGAGTACAAGAACCTCGACGACCAGGTCGAGCTGGGCACGCGCAACATCAAGCTGGCCCTGCGCCGCCTGCGCAAGTTCGCCCGCGAAGGCGCCGCCGAGGAGCTGGATATCGACGGCACCATCGACCACACCGCCCGTGACGCAGGCCTGCTGAACATCCAGATGCGCCCCGAGCGACGCAACACGGTCAAGCTGCTGTTGCTGTTCGACATCGGCGGTTCGATGGACGCCCACGTGAAGGTCTGCGAGGAACTGTTCTCGGCCTGCAAGACCGAGTTCAAGCACCTGGAGTACTACTATTTCCACAACTTCATCTACGAGTCGGTGTGGAAGAACAACCTGCGCCGGACTTCCGAGCGCTTCTCCACCTTCGACCTGCTGCACAAGTACGGTGACGACTACAAGGTGGTGTTCGTCGGCGACGCGGCCATGGCGCCCTACGAGATCACCCAGCCGGGCGGCAGCGTCGAACACTGGAACGAAGAAGCCGGGTATGTGTGGATGCAGCGCTTCATGGAGAAGTTCAGGAAGATCATCTGGATCAACCCGTATCCGAAGCAGGCCTGGGAGTACACCGCCTCGACCCACCTGGTGCGGGACCTGATCGAGGACAGGATGTTTCCGCTGACCTTGCAAGGGTTGGAGGACGGGATGCGGTACCTGTCCAAGTGATGTTGCCTGTTCTGGCCTATTCGCGGGTAAACCCGCTCCCACAGGTACAGCGCCACTCTCGGGGGCTGTATCGGACCTGTGGGAGCGGGTTTACCCGCGAAAGGGCCAGCAGCTTCACCGCCAACGGAGCAGGTATAGCTGCTGCTCCCGCCAAGCCTCGTCCTGCACCACCGCCCGAAACCGCACCGCAGACCCCGGCATGCACTGTGCCAACTGCGCCAGCGCCAACGGCGTCAACGCCCCCAGTCGTGGATACCCACCGATCGTCTGCCGATCATTGAGCAGCACGATCGGCTGCCCGTCCGGCGGCACCTGCACGGCGCCGAGCGGGATCCCCTCGGAGATCATCGGCGCGCCCTGGTAGACCAGCTGTGGCCCAAGCAGGCGAATACCCATGCGATCAGCCCGGCTGTCCAGCGTCCAGTCACGGTTGAACGCCTCGAACAGACTGGTGCCGCCAAAATCACCGATCTGCGCGCCCATCACCAGGTCCAATACCGGCTTCTCGGCATACACCGGTCGCAGCGCTTCAGGCACGTGGGAGCGGACTTGCCCCACGACTGCCCCGGCAGCGTGCAGCACCTCGCCCTTCACCAACGCCCGGCCCTGGCCGTCTAAACCACCCAGTTCTTCCCGTACCACGGTAGAACAACTCCCCAGCACCGGCTCGCCCACAAACCCGCCCGGCACCGCCAGGTAAGCACGTACCCCCTGACGAGGCTGACGCAGCGTCAGGCGCTGGCCCTTGCCCAGGTTGAAGCGGGTCCAGGGCGCCACGGCCTGCCCGTCGACCTGCGCATCCAGGTCGGCCCCGGCCAGCGCCATCACGCAGTCCTGCTCGGCGACCACGCTGAAGCCGCCGAGGGCGATTTCCACCACGGTGCTGTCCAGGGCATTGTCCAGCAGCCAGTTGGCCCAACGCATCGCCACCCAGTCCAGCGCGCCGCCCTGGGTCACGCCCAGGTGCCGCACACCAAAACGCCCGGCATCCTGCAACAGGCACAGCGCGGTGCTGGCCTCGACTCTCAATTGGCTCATGCCTGGGCCTCCAGCGGGCTGTCATCACCGCCCAGGTTGATGAATTCGGCCCGTTCAACGGCCACGAAACGTACCCGATCACCAGGTTGCAGCAAGCTGTAGCCCTCGCGCTCGCGGTCGAACAGGCGCACCGGCGTGCGACCGATCAGGTTCCAGCCGCCCGGCGACACGGCGGGATAGGCGGCAGTCTGGCGTTCGGCGATGCCGACGCTGCCCGCTGCCACGCGCTTGCGCGGGGTGCTCAGGCGCGGCGTGGCCAGGCGTTCGTCGACCAGGCCCATGAAGCCGAAGCCCGGCGCGAAACCCAGGGCGAACACCGGGTAGTCGCGACCACAATGCAGGCGGATCACCTCGGCCTCGCTCATCCCGCCGCGCGCGGCCAGCACCGGCAGCTCGGGGCCGACGCTGGCGTGGTACCACACCGGGATCTCGTGCCGGCACCCGGCCTGGCCGGCATCCGGCCGCAGGCCCTCCAGCGCGTGCTGGATACGCTGGCGCGCCTCGCCCGGCGCCAGGTCGAACTGCACCATCAGCGTGGTGTAGGACGGCACCAGGTCGATCAACTGTTGGCCGAAAGCATCCCGCAAGCGCTGGCTGGCGGCGAGGATCCACGGCATGTTGCCTTCATCGATGGCATCGAACAGCCGCACCATCAGGCTGTCGATGGCCACCGCTTCGATACGTGGCGTCATGCTTGCTCCAGTGCATCCAGGGCTTGGCGGATCTGGCGCACGGCGGCCACCGAGCCGTCGTTGTCGCCATGCACGCACAGGGTGCTGGCGTTCAAGCGCACGTCGCTGCCGTCGTCTGCCACCAGGGCCTCGCCCTTGGCAAGGCGCAAGGCCTGCTCGACCACCAGCGCCGGATCGTGGTGCACCGCGTTCGGCAGGCGCCGCGACATCAGGTGCCCGCTGGCGGTGTAGCCACGGTCGGCGAAGGCCTCGAACCACAGCGGCACGCCGACCTCGTCGCCCAGGGCCTGGGCGGCGCTGTCGTCGGCGGTAGCCATGAGCATCAGCGGCAGGCCGCTGTCGAACGCCGCCACCGCTTCGAGCACGGTGCGCAGGATGTCCGGGTTGGCCATCATGTCGTTGTACAGCGCGCCGTGGGGCTTGACGTAGGCCACCCGCCCGCCGAGCACCTTGCAGATACCATCCAGGGCACCGATCTGGTAGTGCAGCAGGTCGCGTATCTCGTCGCTGCTGCAGGCCATGGAGCGGCGGCCGAAGCCCATCAGGTCCGGGTAGGCCGGGTGCGCGCCGATGGCCACCCGGTGCTCCAGGGCCAGGGCCACGGTGCGACGCATGGTGCCCGGGTCGCCGGCGTGGTAACCGCAGGCGATGTTGGCGCAGTCGATGAATGGCATGACCTTGGCGTCCTGGCCCATGCGCCAGTTGCCGAAGCTCTCGCCCATGTCGCAATTGAGTAGCAGGCGTTTCACCTGGCGGACCTCCGTATCAATGTTCATGGTGCCTACCTTAGCGCGCCTGGAGTGCTTTGCCGCGGGTTTCCGGCAAGCTCAGGGCCGCCACGATCACCACACCGTAGGACACCGCGGCAAAGGCGCCAATTCCCAGGCCCAACGGCACTTTCTCGCCGAGCAGGCCGATCAGCAGCGGGAACATGGCCGCGACCAACTTGCCGATGTTGTAGCAGAAGCCTTGCCCCGATCCGCGGATCCGGGTCGGGAACAATTCGGTGAGGAACGAGCCCATGCCGCTGAAGATGCCCGAGGCAAAGAAGCCCAGGGGGAAGCCCAGCCACAGCATCACCCCGTCGCTGACCGGCATCTGCGTGTAGAGCAGGACGATGACGAACGAGCCCACGGCGAACAGGATGAAGTTCTTCCTGCGCCCCAGCAGGTCGCACAGGTAGGCGCTGACCACGTAGCCGATGTAGGAGCCGACGATGACCATCGCCAGGTAGCCGCCGGTGCCCAGCACGCTCAGACCGCGCTCGTTCTTGAGGAAGGTCGGCAGCCACGAGGTGATGGCGTAGTAGCCGCCCAGGGCACCGGTGGTCAGCAAGGAAGCGCGGATCGTGGTCCAGAGCATGCCGGGGGCGAAGATCTCGTAGAACTGCGCAGGCGCCTCGGCCTGTTCCACGGCCTTGGCCTGACGGTAGATCTCCGGGTCCTTGACCAGGCGCCGGACGAAGATCACGAAGATCGCCGGCAGCAGGCCCAGCAGGAACAACGCGCGCCAGGCCTGCTCGGCCGGCAGCCAGGAGAACAGCAGGGCATAGAGGATCGCCGTGAGGCCCCAGCCGATGGCCCAGCCCGATTGCACCATGCCCACCGCCTTGCCGCGGTCCTGGGCACGGATCACCTCGCCGATCAGCACCGCGCCAGCGGTCCATTCGCCGCCAAAACCAAAGCCCATCAGGGTGCGGGCGATCAGCAACTGCTCGTAACTCTGGGCGAAGCCGCAGAGGAAGGTGAAGAAGGCGAACCACAGCACCGTCAGCTGCAGGGTGCGCACTCGCCCGATGCGGTCGGAGAGGATGCCGGCGATCCAGCCGCCCAGGGCCGAGGCGATCAACGTGCTGGTGTGGATCAACCCGGCCTCGGCGGTGCTGATGCCCCACAGCATGATCAGGGTGGGGATGACGAAGCTCAGCATCTGGGTATCCATGCCGTCCAGGCCGTAGCCGATCTTGCAGCTCCAGAAGGTGCGTCGTTGCTGGGAGTCGATGTCGCGGTACCAGGCGAAGGGGCCGCTCGAGGTTCGGGCGGGGGCCTGCTGCTGCACGCCGGTCGGGTTCATGGTTGCCTCGGCTTGTTGGTATTGTTCTATGGGCGACGTCGGGCGTCGCGGCCTGGGCTTCATGTTCAGAGGCCGCGTCGCCTGCGTCCAACGAGAAAAACCGCCGGTCTGGAACAAGAAAAACTGATCATGAACCTTCGTTTCCTCGAAACCTTCGTCTGGGTCGCCCGGCTCAGGAGCTTCCGCCTCACCGCCGAGAAGCTGTTCACCACCCAGGCCTCGGTGTCCAGCCGCATCGCCGCGCTGGAGGCCGACCTGGGCGTGAAACTGCTGCTGCGCGACTCCCGCGGGGTCAGCCTGACGCCGGAAGGCGCCAAGGTGCTGGAATACGCCGAGCGCATGCTCGACACCGCCAAGGCCATGAAGCAGTCGCTGGACAGCGACCGGGCCAAGACCGGGCGCATCCGCCTGGGGGTGATGGACACGGTCATCCACACCTGGATGAGCGCCCTGGTGGCGGAGCTGGGCGAGCGCTACCCGCAGGTGGAGATCGAGCTGGTGGCCGATACCGCGCTGAACCTGCGCGAGCAGTTGCAGAAGGGTTTTCTCGACGTGATCCTGCAGACCGACCTGCTGCGCGAGCAGTCGATCCGTAGCCACGACCTGGCGCGCTACCCGATGGGCTGGATCGTCGCCGCCGGCTCGCCGCACCACCGCACCTACGCCTCGCTGGCGGAGCTGGCCCGCGAGCGCATCGTCACCTTCTCGAAGAACTCGCGGCCGCACCAGGAAGTGCTCGGCCTGCTGCAGGCCGCCGGAGCCGAGGCGCCGCGCCTGAACTGCGTGAACTCGGTGGCGGCCATCACCCGCCTGCTGCGCGACGGCTTCGGTATTGGCGCATTGCCGCCGGCATTGGTGGATGGCGAACTAAGCCGTGGCGAGCTGGTGTTGCTGGAAGGCTTGCAGCCACCGCCGAGCCTGGAGCTGGTGGTGGCCTGGCAGACCGGTGTGGCGCTGGTGGACGAGGTGGTGGGCGTGTGCCGGCAGGTGCTGGAGCGCTATGCGCGGGATGTGGGCGGGCAGCGGATTGTGCTGATCTGAGAAACGCTGCCGCAGGGCCGGAAAAACTAGCGCCAGCTTTCCTTCACCACCTTGCGCCGCCCGCCAAGAATCACCCAACCAATCACCAGCAACAGGCTCTCGACCACAAACGCCAGCACGAACCCGCTGCCGATCCCCCAGCCGATCGCCTCCGGTACCAGCAGAATCTGATAGCTGTAGCCCTTGAGCGTTTCCTCGCGCAGTGCCGGCTCCGGCTGCACCAGCACATGCCAGGTGCGGCTCACCCACGAGCCTTGCAGGGCCTGCCATTCATGCTCAAGCAACTGGTTGCGAATCAACAGGCTCTCGATGCTGTTGGCATCGCTGTTGAACACAGGATCGTCGCTGCCCCGGTAATGCCGCACCAGCGCCTGCAGGTCGCCGTTGAAGAAACGCTGCGCGGTCTGGCGGAAGCCGTCTAGCGCCTGGCGCGATTCGAGCAAGTGCGCCTCGACGCGCTGGCTGTAGTCCTTGACCAGCCCCGGCACCTGGAGACCGGCCAGCAGGCCGAAGGTGAACAACAGCAAACGCAGGTAACTTCTGAACATGCAGCTTCCTTAACTATGGCCGTGGGCAATGCACTCGCCATGCCGCCACAGCCCCCACTGACCCGGCTCGTAGCGGTTCCAGGTCTCGTTCTCGGTCAGCGGCTCGGTGGCGATCACCGTGACCACGTCGTTGGGGGTGGTTTGCGTGTGGAAGTCGACGATCAGGTCGACATCCTTCAGCCGCGCCGCGCCGAACGGTGCGCGGCGGGTGATATGCACCAGTTTGGTCGAGCAGAAGCAGAACAGCCAGTCGCCATCGCTGAGCAGGCAGTTGAACACGCCCTGGCCACGGTAACCGGCACAGGCTTCGACCAGCACCGGCAGCAACTGCTCGACCTCGACCGGCTCGGGGAAGGCTTCACGCACACGGTTGAGCAGGTCGCAGAAGGCCGCTTCGCTGTCGGTGTCGCCGATCGGCCGGTAGAACGTGCGCTGGCCGCTGAAATCGCCCAGCTGGCCGTTGTGCGCGAAGCACCAGTTGCGGCCCCACAGCTCACGCACGAACGGGTGAGTGTTGGACAGGCAGACCTTGCCGACGTTGGCCTGGCGGATATGGCCGATGACCACTTCGCTCTTGATCGGGTAACGCTGCACCAGGTTGGCCACTTCCGACTCGCTGCTCGCCGCCGGATCCTGGAACAGACGCAGGCCGCGCCCTTCGTAGAAACCGATGCCCCAGCCATCGCGGTGCGGGCCGGTGCGCCCGCCGCGCTGCATCAGGCCGGTGAAGCTGAAGACGATGTCGGTGGGGACGTTGGCGCTCATGCCCAGCAGTTCGCACATGTTGCGGCTCCTGGTTTACAGACGGGGTTCGACGCGGCCCTGCCCGGGGCCGGAGCGGCGTACTGGGGCGGGCGGAGGATCGTCGCGGTAGCGGTCTTGACGGTTGGCGGCCAGGGACGCTTCGGCCACGACCTCGTCTTCTTCCTTGGCCTGGCGCTGGGCGGCGGCCTCACGCTGGGCTCGGCGCTCGCGGGCACGCTTTTCCAGCGGCCAGCGGATCAGCACGAAGACGATGTACAGGGCAAAGGCGAGCATGCCGTACATGGCCAGGTCGGAGGCGGCGCGCCAGGCGTTGTTGCCGACCTTGAAGGCGACGTCCAGCGCGGTGATGGCGATGGCCGGGGCGAAGCTTTCCTTGACCGGGTCGACGATGGTCGGCGAGAACAGCAATACGGCGATGATCACCCGCAGCGGCTCGCGCAGCCAGCGCCACATCCAGCCGGTCAGCTTGAAGCCCACCAGCAGGCAGCCCAGGGCGGCAACGGCGTACAGGCCCCAGGCGAGGGTATAGTCGTGTTCGGTCATGGTGTGGGTGCAAGCCAGGCAAAGAGATGCCTATGATAAACACTTTTCCCGGCGCAGGCTGCCCCTAGCCTGTCAGGGCCTCTTCGCGGGTAAACCCGCTCCCACAGGCTAACACTTTACCTGTGGGAGCGGGTTTACCCGCGAAGAGGCCAGAGGCCCCAACCAAGAGATCTCCCATGCCGAATGCCCCCCGCCCCCCCATCGCCCGCCAGGCCGAAGGCACCGACCCCTATGCGTGGCTGCAGCAGCGCGACACCCCCGAGGTCCTGGCCTACCTGGAAGCGGAAAACGCCTACCAGCAAGCCGTCCTCGCCGACCAGGCGCCGCTGCGTGAACAGCTGTTCGAAGAAATCAAGGGCCGCATCCTCGAGACCGACCTGTCGCTGCCCTCGCCCTGGGGCCCGTACCTCTACTACACCCGTACCACCGCGGGCGACGAATACCCGCGTCATTACCGCTGCCCGCGCCCGGCCGACGACAGCAACACCGTCGATGAAAGCTGCGAGGAGCTGCTGCTCGACCCCAACGCCCTGGCCAATGGCGGCTTTCTTTCCCTCGGCGCCTTCAGCGTCAGCCCCGACCACCGCCTGCTGGCCTACAGCCTGGACACCAGCGGCGACGAGATCTACACCCTGTACGTCAAGGACCTGGCCAGCGGCGCGCTGAGCGCCCTGCCCTTCGACGACTGCGACGGCAGCATGACCTGGGCCAACGACAGCCAGACGCTGTTCTTCGCCGAACTGGACGACACCCACCGCCCCTGGCGCCTGCGCCGCCACACCTTGGGCGAGGCTGGCGCCATCACGGTGTTCGAGGAGTCCGACGGACGCTTCTTCCTGCACTGCTACCGCGCCAGCTCCGAGCGCCAGCTGGTGCTGCTGCTCAACAGCAAGACCACCAGCGAGGCCTGGGTGCTCGATGCCGCCACGCCACAGGCTGATTTCACCTGCCTGGCGCCGCGGGTCGAAGGCCATGAATACTTCCCCGACCACGGCCAGCTCGACGGCCAGTGGCGCTGGTTCGTGCGCAGCAACCAGGACGGCATCAACTTCGCCCTGTACCACGCGCCGGCCGACAGCGTGCCGACACGCGCGCAGTGGCAGGTACTGGTACCGCACCGCGACGACGTCATGCTCGAAGGGCTCAGCCTCAATGCCACGGCGCTGTCCCTGAGCCTGCGCGAAGGCGGCCTGCCGATCATCGAAGTGCACCCGCAAGGCCTGCCGGCCTACCGCGTGGAACTGCCAGACGCCGCCTACAGCCTTTACGTGCAGGACAGCCTGGAATTCGCCAGCACGCGCATCCGCCTGCGCTACGAAGCGCTCAACCGCCCGGCCCAGGTGCGCCAGCTGGAGCTGACCACGGGTGACCAGCAGGTGCTCAAGCAGACCCCGGTGCTCGGCGCCTTCGACGCCGACGACTACGTCAGCCAGCGCCTGTGGGCGGTGGCCAAGGATGGCACGCGGGTGCCGATCAGCCTGGTGCGCCGCCGTGTCGACGAGGGCAAGTGCGTGCCGCTCTACCTCTACGGCTACGGCGCCTACGGCGAGAGCCTTGACCCGTGGTTCTCCCACGCTCGCCTGAGCCTGCTGGAGCGTGGCGTGGCCTTCGCCATCGCCCATGTGCGCGGCGGCGGCGAGCTGGGCGAGGCCTGGTACCGGGCCGGCAAGCAGGAGCACAAGCACAACAGCTTCGACGACTTCATCGCCTGCGCCGAACACCTGGTCGCCGAAGGCGTGACCAGCCGCGAGCGCTTGGCGATCAGCGGCGGCAGTGCCGGTGGCCTGCTCATGGGCGCAGTGCTCAACCTGCGCCCCGAGCTGTTCCGCTGTGCCATCGCCGAAGTGCCGTTCGTCGATGTGCTCAACACCATGCTCGACCCCGAGCTGCCGCTGACCGTCACCGAGTACGACGAATGGGGCAACCCCGAGGAGCCTGAGGTGTACGAACGGATCAAGGCCTACGCCCCTTACGAGAACGCCAAGGCGCAGGCCTACCCGGCGCTGCTGGTGGTCGCCGGCTACAACGACAGCCGCGTGCAGTACTGGGAGGCTGCCAAGTGGGTGGCGCGCCTGCGCACGCGCAAGACCGACGACAACCTGCTGCTGCTCAAGACCGAGATGGGCGCGGGCCACGGCGGCATGAGCGGGCGCTACCAGGGGCTGCGCGACGTGGCGCTGGAGTATGCGTTCGTCTTCAATGAGCTGGGCGTGGCGTAAAACGCGATTTTCGTTGTCATAGCGTCAAGCTGACGTGGGAGCGGGCTTGCCCCGCTCCCACGATGCCTCACTACCTACCCAGCAGTTTGTGGCGCTTTCCAGACATTCGAAGAAGAACAACACATGCCCGACACCCAGCACCTGAACGCCGAGATCCGCGACATGCTCATGGACTGCGGCCTGTTCGACACCCTGCAGCCCGGTGACTTCCTCGCCGCCGCCGGCTACTTCAGCCTCACCGCCGTCGCCCAGGGCCAGACCCTGTTCAGCGAAGGCGACGCCGGCACTTTCATGTGCATCCTCCATCGCGGCGTGGTCTCGGTGCGCAAGACCGACGGCAACGGCGTCCAGGTGGAGATCGCCACCCTGCGCAAGGGCCGGGCCTTCGGCGAGATGGCCGTGCTCGATAGCGAACGCCGCTCGGCCACCTGCGTGGCGGCCAGCGACTGCCAACTGCTGACCCTGGGCAAGGACGCGCTGGAAAAGATGCTCAACGAAGCGCCGCGCATCGCCGCACGGATCATCCGCGCCCTCGCCGTGGCCTTGTCAAAACGCCTGCGCATGCAGGATGGCCAGCGCCTGGCGCAGCAGGTCTAGCGCCCCTTGTCAGGCGGCTTCGGCGGGTCCTGGCTCAACCCGGGCAACGGCTGGTCCTTGGGTGGGCCCGGCAGCGGCATCGGCGGCAACAGCGGCGCGCCCGGCCGGTTGGCGCCGGCCTTGGGCGGCGTGCTCGGGGTGATCTGCGGGTAAGGTGTCGGCGTCGCGGTGCCGGGTGCCCCGGGGACCGTCGTGAGCGGCCGCTGCTGGCCCGCGGCGTCGGCCGTGGATACAGCACCAAGCAACAGCGCGGCGAGGATCGCATGCAACATGTGCAGCCTCCTGTCAGAAACCTTCCTACAGGCTACGCCCAATGGCGTGATTTTGCCTGTCCGCCCGCCCCACAGGCGCGCTAGACTCAAAGGCATAACCGTCATTGCCCTGATCAGAAAAAAGGTAACACCATGAGCTCCACCTCCGACGCCACCGCCCGCCTCGACCGCATCCTCGCCGACGCCAAGCGCGACAAGGAAATGGGCTACCGCGACAAGGCGCTGAAGATGTATCCCCACGTCTGCGGTCGTTGCACCCGCGAGTTCTCCGGCAAGCGCCTGTCGGAACTGACCGTGCACCACCGCGACCACAACCACGACAACAACCCCCAGGACGGCTCCAACTGGGAGTTGCTGTGCCTGTACTGCCACGACAACGAACACGCCCGCTACACCGACCAGCAGTATTTCAGCGAAGGCTCGCTGAGCACGCCGAAAGTCGCCGTGGCGACCCACAACCCGTTCGCCAACCTGGCCGCGCTGATGAAGAAGGACTGAACGTCGATTCGCGCCCCCGGCGTGCCGGCAAGCCCGTATAATCGCGCTCTTTTTTTGCGAAGGGCCCCGACACGTGGCGAACAAACGGTACAGCTGCATCGGCCTGTTCAACCCCAAATCTGCGGAAAACGTGGGCTCGGTGATGCGCGCCGCGGGCTGCTATGGCGTCAACTCGGTGTTCTACACCGGCAAGCGTTATGAGCGCGCCCGCGACTTCGTCACCGACACCAAGCGTGTGCACTACGACATCCCGCTGATCGGCATCGACGACCTGCAGCGCATCATTCCCCTGGGCTGCACCCCGGTGGCCGTGGAGCTGGTGGAAGGCGCACGGCCATTGCCTGAGTACACCCACCCGGACCGGGCGATCTACATCTTCGGGCCCGAGGATGGCTCGTTGAGTGAAGACGTGCGGGGCTGGTGCGAAGAGACGATCTACATCCCGACAGAAGGCTGCATGAACCTGGCGGCGACGGTGAATGTGGTGCTGTACGATCGCATGGCCAAAGGCTTGAATACCCGTTCGGGGCCGAAGTTCAAGTAACCATCGCGCCTTGCGCCCCCCCTGTAGGAGCGGCCTTGTGCCGCGAAAGGGCCGCGCAGCGGACCCGGCAATTTCTGCCTTGACGCTGAAAACCTGGGGCTGCTTTGCAGCCCTTTCGCGGCACAAGGCCGCTCCTACAGCGGAGCGTACTAGCGCAGCACCTTGCTCTGCAGCACCTCGGACTGTCGCCCGAGCACGTTCTCGCTGATCTGCACGAACTCCTCGGTGCTGACGCTCGACAGGCGCATCAGCGCGCGGGCGACGTCGTCCAGCGAGCGCTTGTCGTGGTGGTGCAAGCGAATCTCGCGATCCAGCGCCTGGAGCAGCAGCACGCCACGGGCCACCTGCGCGGCATCGGCCTTGGCACCCTTCAGGTGGGTCACCTTGGCCGCCAGCTTGTGCTGACGGGCCTGCAGCGCCTCGTAGCGATCATCGCTCATGCCGCCAGCGCGGCGCAGCAGCTCGGTGGCGTAGTAGTCGGCCAGGCTCTCGCCCAGCCAGTCGCTGCCGTCGCGGTCGTTGATCTGGGCGAACAACTGCACCAGTTCGCGCAGCACCGGGCTGGAGCCATTTTCGCTGACCAGCGGGCGCGTGCTGTGCAGGTACAGCGAGTTGTTGCCAGCCAGCACGCCCCGCCACATCTCGTCCCGGGCACCGACCAGCAGCAGCTTCGGCGGGTTGCGCGGGAACACCGCCTGCAACTGCGGCCAGACGAAGGTCAGCAAGGTCAGCGTGTCCATGCGCCGCATACCCTGGCCCTGCGGCGCGGCCACGGTCACCTCGGTGTCGCCCAGGCGCGCCCGACGGCTGCCCAGGTTGCCGGCGAGCATCCAGCCGGTGGGGCGGTCGAACAGCCGCGACACATCGTCGATACGGAATTTCTGCCGGCCGATGCGTGGCCAGGCGGTTTCGACGCTTTTCCAGCCCGCCGGCAGGTCGAAGGTCAGCCGCGAGACCAGTTCGGTGCCGTCCTGCTGGTCGAGGCGCGCCGGCGGCACCAGCTGGTCGCCGCGAAACAGCGCCCAGTGCGGCGTGATGCGTGCCTCATGGGCGGCGCCTCGGGGTTGCTGGTCGAGCAGCACACGGTAACTGAGGCTGGTCTTGCCCGCCGCCGGGTGCCAGACGCCACGCCCGTTCTGCACCTGCCACTGGCCATCGGCGAGAAAATCGCTGTAGGCACCGGGCTTGCCCAGGTCGAAGTCCAGGCTGCGCACCGCGCTGCCGTCGGCCAGGGTCAGGCGCACCTCGGCCTGGCCGCTCTGCGGCAGCAGGCGCACCTGATAATCGAGGTCGACTTTCTTCGCCAGGACCTGCGAACTGGCCAGCAGGCCGACAATCAGCAACAACGGGCGACGCATAAAAAACTCCTTGTTTCCCGGACACTCAACCCGCGCGGAAGATCAGATGGTCTTCCCAGTCGTCTTCATCCACGTCGTTTTCGCTGAGCATGCGCCCCGACCGGGAAATACGCTGCTCGTGCACCTGCTGGCGATCACCGCTGATCAGGTGGTGCCAGGCCGGCAGGTCCTGTCCTTCGCTGACCAGGCGATAGCCGCAGGTGGGCGGCAGCCACTTGAACTGGTCGGCCTTGCCGGGGGTGAGTTGGATGCAGTCGGGAACGTGTTCGAAGCGATTGGGGTAGTCGCTGCACTGGCAGGTCTGCAGGTCCAGCAGCTTGCAGGCGATGCTCGTGTAATAGACGCTGTTGTCTTCCTCGTCCTCGAGTTTCTGCAGGCAGCACAGGCCGCAGCCGTCGCAGAGCGACTCCCACTCCTGGTCATCGAGCTGGTCGAGGGTCTTGCGCCGCCAGAAGGGCGCGGTATCGGCGATCATCACACGGTTTCCTGCAGTCAACGTCAAGCCGCGGCGCGCGGCGGCGCCAGTCTAGAGGCAGTCCGGCGGCAACGCCAGACCGCTTGTCAGTGCTCACCGGACGCAGTAGCGTGCGGTATTTTCCCCCGCCCTTGCAGGAGCACCCATGAGCGCCACCCCACGCATCGCCGACTATGCCATCAACGAGCAGTTCATCAATCGCTGGTCGCCCCGCGCCTTCACCGCCGAGCCGATCAGCCAGGAAACCCTGCTGAGCTTCCTCGAGGCCGCGCGCTGGGCGCCTTCGGCCTACAACTCGCAGCCGTGGCGGTTCCTCTACGCCCGCCGCGATACGCCAAGCTGGGAGCGCTACCTGGGTATCCTCAACGAGTTCAACCGCAGCTGGGCGCAGCACGCTTCGGCGCTGGTGCTGATCATCTCCAAGACCACCTTCGCTGCGCCCGGCTCCGATGAGGAAAAGCCTGCACTGTGGCACACCTTCGATACCGGTTCGGCCTGGGGCCATCTGGCGCTGCAGGCGAGCATCAGCGGCTGGCACAGCCACGGCATGGCCGGTTTCGACCAGGACCTGGCCCGCCGCGAGCTGAAAATTCCCGAGGGCTACGCGCTGCATGCAATGGTGGCGATCGGCAAGCTGGGTGACAAGGCGACCCTGGCCGAAGGCCTGCAGGCCCGCGAAGTGCCGAGCCCGCGCCGGCCGCTGAGCGAGCTGGCGGCCGAGGGTGAGTTCAGCCTGTAATTCTCTGTCGCCTGGGCCGGCCTCTTCGCGGGCAAGCCCGCTCCCACAGGTGTGTCACTGCTCTTGTGAGCGGTGATATCCCTGTGGGAGCGGGTTTACCCGCGAAGAGGCCGGTTCAGGTCAATAGCCTCGCTGGAAATCCACCTCGCCCCGCAGTGCCTGCTCCGCCACATACGCCCGCGCATTCGCGACGAACAACCGCACCATCGCCGTCGGCGAGGTCGGCGCCGAGCTGTGTCCGGTCAGCAGCAGCCCCCAGGCGGTCCAGAACGGATGGCGCTGGGGCAAGGGTTCCTGGCGACAGACATCGATCACCGCGCCAGCCAGGTGGCCCTGCTTGAGCGCCTCGACCAGGTCGGCATCGACCACCGCCACGCCACGCCCGGCATTGATGAACAAGGCGCTGGGGCGGAAGCACTTGAACAGCGCCGCATCGTACAGGTCGTGGGTGGCCGGGGTATCGGGCAGCAGGTTGATTACGTAGTCGGCCTGGCCGACCAGGCGCGGCAACTGGTCGAGGCCCGCCACTTCGACGAAGGGCGCCTGCTCGCGGGCGCTGCTGGCCACGCCTTGCAGGATGACACCGAATGGCACGAGGAACTGCGCCACGCGCTGGCCGATGTCGCCGGTACCAACGATCAGCACCCGCCGTCCCTCCAGGGTCCGCCCAGGACGGTCATCCCAGCGCCTTTCGACCTGGCTGACCAGGCGCGACAGCACATCGCGCTCATGGCCGAGCATGTAGGTCAGCATGTACTCGGCCATCACCTGGCCGAAGATGCCCACCGCCCGGGTCAGGCGGTAGTCGCGTGGCAGGCCGTCGGCCAGCAACGGGGTGATACCAGCCCAGGTCGACTGCATCCAGCGGGGCTTGTGGCCCTGGCGCAACAGGCTGGCCAGCAGGTCCGGCTGGCCCAGCCACACCGGACAGTCGGGGGCCAGGCGCGCCAGTTCGGCGGAGTCGCCGCTGGTCAGGGCCTCCAGGTCCGGCGCCGCCTCGCCCAGCAGGCGAGCATAGTTGGCATGATCCTGTTCAGCGATCAGAACGCGCATGTGAAACACAACCTTGGCAAACAACGGAAGCGGCCCGCCAGGCGGGCCGCAGTCAGAGAGGGGGACCGCGCCTGGGTCAGGCCGGGTCGTTGCGGCGCAGCAGTTCTTCGGGCAGGTGCTCGATGTAGTCGTCATCCGGCGGCGGCATCTGCAGGTGGTAGCCCTGCTTGTCGAGGTTCTCCAGCACCTTGGCGATGTCCTCGCGGGCCAGTGTGCGCTCAGGCGTCAGCACCAGGTCGAAGGCATGCACCGGCTTGCCGAAGAATGGCAGCAGCGCCTCAGGCACACGCTCCAGCCCCTCGGCCTTGAGCACGTAGAGGTACATTTCGTTCTTGCGTGGGCTCTTGTAGATCGAGCAGATACGTTTCATCGGGAATCTCCGGCGCCCGCCAGGTCGTCCAGCAGGGCCTGGCCCATGCGCTCGCGACGCCAGCCGCGCAGCGCATCGGGCAGTTGATAGGGGCCGTCGGGGTAGCCGCTCTTGAGCAGGGCTTCGAGGGCTTTCTTGCGCAGCATCAGTTCCGGGGCGATGCCCAGCCGTTCGCCTTCGGCCTGGCCGATGGCGCGCAGGCGCTTGAGAATGCCGGCGGCTTCGATCGGCAGCGGCTCGGGCAGCGGCTCGGGCCACTGCTCCTGGGGCTGGCTGGCGGCGCGCTTGATCAGCTGGATCAGCTGCTCACCGTCCTGGCGGATGGTGCGCGGGTGCATCTCGTCGATTTTCGCCAGCGCCGACGGGCTGTCTGGCTGGCTCCTGGCCATGGGCCACAGCGAGTGTTCCTTGAGGATGCGGTTGCGCGGCACATCGCGGCTGCGGGCCTCGCGCTCGCGCCAGGCGCACAGTTCGCGCAGCACGGCCAGTTGCTGGCGACCGAGCTTCCAGGCCAGCTTGACGTCGCGGTACAGGGTTTCGGGCTCGACTTCGCGGCGCAGCGCGGCGACCAGTTCGGCGCCGTCTTCCAGCACCCAGGCGTACTTGTCATCCGACAGGCGCGGGCGCAGGGCGTCGAACAGTTCGGCCAGGTGCACGGCGTCTTCGGCGGCGTAGCTCACCTGGGTGTCCGACAGCGGGCGTTGCAGCCAGTCCGAGCGGGTCTCGCCCTTGGGCAGTTCGAGCCCCAGCACCTCTTGCACCAGGCGCGAGTAGCCCATGGAGAAACCGATGTTCAGGTAGCCGGCGGCCAGCTGGGTGTCGAACAGCGGCTGGGGCAGCTTGCCGGTCAGTCGCAGCAATACTTCCAGGTCTTCGCTGCAGGCATGCAGCACCTTGACCACGCCGCTGTCCTCGAGCAGCCCGGCCAGCGGCTGCCAGTCGCGGATCAGCAGGGGGTCGATGAGATAGGCGCACTGGCCGACGCCGATCTGGATCAGGCCGGCCTTGGGGTAGAAGGTGTCGACCCGCATGAATTCGGTGTCGAGGGCCACGAAGGGCTGTTCGCGCCAGCTTCGGCAGTGTTCGGCCAGGGTCTGGTCGTCACGGATCCAGTGTATTTCGATGGCCACGAGGCTCTCCCACTAACATTGGCGCGCAGTATATACGGCGCGGCCCCTGGGGGTGAAACCTCGCGCCATCCATGGTGCCGGGCGGTCGACCGCTCAGCGTTTGGCCGCCAGCCACGGCCGGCAGCTGGCGAACATGTCCAGCGATCGCTGGTAGACCTCGGTGCGCACCTGCAGCAGGCCGAGCATCGAGTGGAACAGGTTGTCCTGGGACAACGGCGCATCGCGCAGCTTGCCCAGGCATTCGGTGTCCAGGCCGAAGTCCTGGCGGTAGCTGTCGGAGAACCAGGCCAGCAGCGGCACATGCTTCTGCTGGTCCGGCGCGATCATGTAGGGCGTGCCGTGCAGGAACAGGTTGTACTCGCCCAGCGACTCGCCATGGTCTGAAAGATAGATCATCGCGGTGTCGACCTTGTCCTGTCGGCTGCGCAAGGTATCGATCAGGGTGGCCAGCACCTTGTCGGTGTAGGCCAGGGTGTTGTCGTAGCCGTTGACGATCTCCTGCTGGCTGCACTGGTTCAGGGCGTTGCTGCGGCACACCGGGGTGAAGGGTTCGTTGCCCGCGGGGTAGCGCTTGAAGTATTCAGGGCCATGGCTGCCCATCTGGTGCAGCACCAGCACGGTGTCCTGGTCGAGGTTGTCTAGCAACTCGGCCAGGCCCTGCAGCAGGATCTCGTCATGGCATTCGCCACTGGCGCACAGCGCCGGCTCCTTGAGGTTGCTCACATCGATGAACTGCACCCGGTCGCAGGTGCCTTTGCAGCCGGACTGGTTGTCACGCCACTGCACCGCCAGGCCCGCGCGCTGGAGGATGTCGAGCAGGCCCTCGCGGTTCTTGGCCACGCGGGCGTCGTAGTCCTTGCGCGGCATGCCGGAAAACATGCAGGGCACCGACACGGCGGTCTCGGTGCCGCAGGAGTGGACATCGGTGAAGCTCAGTAGGCCCTGCTCCTTGGCCAGTCGTGGCGTGGTGTCGCGGGCATAGCCGAGCAGGCCGAAGTTGTCCGCCCGGGCACTCTCGCCGACCACCAGCACGGTCAGCGACTTGCGCGCATGCTGCTGCCAGGCGCTATCGCGACGGGCATCTTCGCCATAGCGCTGAAATGGCCGGGTGGCGCTGCCCACCTGTTCGCTGACATAACCGATGGAGGCCCCGACAATGTTGCTTGGCGTGAGCATCAGGCGCAGTTCATGGTGATTGCGAAACAACGACGCCAACCCCTGGTAGTTGACCAGCGCCACCGAGCCCAGGGCCGCGACGCAGGCCCCACTCACCACCAGCTTGCCCAGCAGTTCGCGGTGCCAGGGGCGATAGGCGATCCTGGCCTTCCACACCAGCAGCGACGGCAGCACACCGAGCAGCAGGATATACAGGGCAAACTTCAGCGAGAGCAGATCGCGTACTTCTGCCACATTGGTTTCGGCAACATTGCGGAACATGCCGGCATCAATAAGCACACCATATTGATTCATGAAGTAAGCGACACTTGCACCGCTGAGGAACAACACGATCAATACCGGTTTCAGGACATAACGAAACGCCAGCAAGGTCAGTATGAGATTGAAGGCGAACAGCATCAGCACGGCGAACGCCAGGCTCAGCCACAGCCCCACCATGCCCGGCGGCACGATGGATTCCAGGTGTTGCCAAAGCAAGCTATTGAAGCCGATCAACAGGTACAGGCTGGCCAGCAACGTGACCCATTCGGTCCGCAGGGATTTGAGTTTCAGCATGGCGTTCGCAACAAGAGTTCATCAGCGGCCAACACGCCCGGACGGGCAGGTTGGGAAGTTGGCCGAACTCTAGAAAGCCTAGCATCAATTTTTTGTGAAAAAGACGCCAACAATTAGTATGCCGACGTCTTTCATCCATTAAACAACTTTCATTCAGCTGCCATTCAGCCAGGCAGGCGAAGCTTGGCGTACGGCTCGCGATCGATATCCAGGACCTCCACGCACAGCTGGATGTCCAGGCCGGCCTGGCCGGGGATCGCCTCGCGCAGCACCTCGAGCAGGCTGTTGGACAATTGCTGCTTCACTTGCGGCGTGCGCCCGTTGAGGATCGCCAGGCGTACATGGGCGAAGGCCCGCTCGCCCGGCGCGGTACCGACCCGGTATTGGGCGAAGGCCTGGGCACGGCTCTTGATGTCCAGCTCTTCGGCAAACTGGCCGCTGCCGACCAGGGCGTGGTTCAGGCGCAGCAGCAGCACGTCGACATTGAGCTCGCGCAGGTTGTCGCTGTATTCCAGGTTCAGGTGAGGCATGGCGCAGGTTCCGGTTACGCAGGGATGGGCGACAGCCTAACCCAGTCCCGCAATGCGGCAAAGGCGACTATCCTCTTGGTTCAGGTTCGCTTACCAACCCTGAGAGAGGTGGAGAAATGCCAGTTCCGCACAATCTATTTGAAGACCTTGGCGTAAAGGAAGATGACTTCAATGCGCTTGCGAAGGAAAACCACAAACTCGCAGAGCTGAAGAAACGCTACACCGAGAAGGATCATGACATTGAGAACGTTGAGAAAACCGGCCTCACTACGGATGACAACCTCAATCGACTTCGAAAAGAACGCGCTCTGATCAAGGAAGAGATCGAACGGATCGTCCATCCGCCCAAATCCTGACTGAACCAGAACATTTGCCGGCCTCTTCGCGGATAAACCCGCTCCCACGGGCCACCACCCACATTGAAATCAGTACTGTACCTGTGGGAGCGGGTTTACCCGCGAATGGGCCGGCAGCCATCACACGGAAGCTGAAGCCTTCAGCGCCGCGTCCAGGTCCTCGATCAGGTCCCGGTAATCCTCGATCCCGATCGACAACCGCACCAGGTTCTCGCTGATCCCCATCACGCCCTTCTGCTCCGGGCTCAGGGAGTTGTGCGACATGCTCCAGGAGTGGTTGATCATGCTCTCCACCCCACCCAGCGAATCGGCCAGGACAAAGATCGACAGCGCCTCGACCATGCGGTTGACCGCGGCCCGATCCCCCTTGATGCGCAGCGCCACCACCGCACCGCCGGTGCGCATCTGGCGCTTGCTCAACTCATGCTGCGGGTGGCTTTCCAGCCCCGGGTAGTAGACCTGCTCGACCTGCGGATGCTGTTCGAGGAACTGCGCCACGCGCAGGGCGTTGGCGCTCTGGCGCTCCATGCGCACGTCGAGGGTCTTCAGCCCGCGCAGCGCCAGGTAGCAGTCGAACGGCCCCTGGATCGCGCCGACCGCCATGCTGATCTTGCGCAAACGGCCCAGCAGTTCGTGATTGGCCGCCACCACCACGCCACCGGTCAGGTCGGAGTGGCCGCCGATGTACTTGCTCGCCGAATGCATCACCAGGTCCACGCCCAGGGTGATCGGCTGCTGGTTCCAGGGCGAGCAGAAGGTGTTGTCGATGCAGGTCATCACCCCACGGGCGCGGGCCAGGTCGCAGACCGCCTTGATGTCCACCAGGTGCAGCAGCGGGTTGGTCGGCGACTCGATCCAGATCAGTTGGGTGTCCGGACGGATCGCCGCGGCCACGGCCTCGACGTCGTTGAGGTCGACATAGGTGGTGGTCAGGCCCGAGGTGCGTCCGCGGTAGTCTTCCAGCAGGCGGAAGGTGCCGCCGTAGACACCGTTCATCACCACCACATGGGCGTCCTTGGACAGCAGCTCGAGCACCGTGGCGGTGGCGCTGACGCCCGAGGCGCAGGCGACCGCGCCGACGCCCTCCTCCAGTGCGGCCACGCAGGTCTCGTAGGCGTGCCGGGTCGGGTTGCTGACACGGCTGTAGGCGTATTCGGGGTTGTCGTCCAGGCCGCGCTTGATGAACGAGCTGGAAGTGACGATGGCCGGGAAGATGGCGTTGTCGGCGACGCTGGACTGCTCACCGGCGTGGATGGTGCGGGTGGCGAAATTGCGCGGTTTGTCGGACATGGTCGGGTCCATTGACTGAGGATGGAAAACCGCCACTATCTCATATCCGCAAGGCCCGGGCGCCAACAGAACGTTGCTGTCGAAGAACCAGCCAAAAGGGTTTCAACGTTCGCCTCGTACGGCTAACCTTGGAAAACTTTCCCTCAAACCTGCCAGATGACGCCATGGACAGTTTCGACCAGCACATCCTCACCCTGCTCCAACGTGATGCGTCGCTGTCCCTCAAGGACCTGGCCGAGGCGGTCAACCTGTCTACCACGCCGTGCTGGAAGCGGGTCAAGCGCCTGGAAGAGGAAGGCTACATCCGCGGCCGCGTCGCCCTGCTCGACCCCGAGCGCCTGGGCCTGGGCCTGACGGTGTTCGTCCAGCTCAAGACCCAGCGCCACGACAGCGCCTGGCTGGCGCAGTTCGCCGCCACGGTGACGGCATTCGAGGAGGTGATGGAGGTGTACCGCATGTCCGGTGACTGGGACTACATGCTGCGGGTGGTGGTGGGCGACATCGCCGCTTACGACCGCTTCTACAAGAAGCTGATTACCAGCACCGACGGGCTGTCGAACATCACCTCCAGCTTTGCCATGGAGCAGATGAAGTACACCACGGCGTATCCGGTACGTCGCTGAAAGTGCAACAGCGCGCCCCTCTTCTGTAGGAGCGGCCTTGTGCCGCGAAAGGGGCGCGCAGCGCCCCCGGGTTTTCGGCATCATGTGAGATTGTCGGGGCTGCTACGCAGCCCTTTCGCGGCACAAGGCCGCTCCTACACCTCCGTGGTGATCGCCTCGATCCGGTTCCCGGCCCTGGCCTTCTCCAGCTTGATCGCCACGAACTTCGAGGTCGGCGTATAGGTCCCCTCGCCATAACTCTCCAGCGGCACCAGCGGGTTGGTCTCCGGATAGTAGGCCGCCGCCTGGCCTTGCGGCACGTCATAGGCCACCAGGCGGAACCCCGAAACCCGCCGCTCACGGCCATCCTCCCAGAGCGACACCAGGTCCACCTGCTCGCCCGGCTCGAAGCCCAGCCGACGGATATCCGACTCATTGACGAACACCACCTCGCGCAGGCCGAACACCCCACGGTAGCGGTCGTCCAGACCGTACAGCGTGGTGTTGTACTGGTCGTGGGAACGCAGGGTCTGCAGGATCAGGTCGGGCCTGTCGCCACGGGCCAGTACCTGGGTGTTGACCAGTTGCTCCGGCAGCGGGCTGGGGGTGAAGCGCGCCTTGCCGGTGGCGGTGCGGAAGTTGCGGTCGGCGGCGTTGTTGCCCAGGTGGAAGCCACCAGGATGCTGCAGGCGCTCGTTGAATTCGCTGAAGCCCGGGATGACGTCGGCGATCATGCTGCGGATGCGAGCGTAGTCGGCAATCGCGTAGTCCCAGTCGATCGGCTTGCTGCCCAGGGTGGCCTTGGCCATGCCGGCGACGATGGCCGGCTCCGAGCGCAGGAGCGGCGAGCGCGGTTTCAGCTGGCCATGGGAGATGTGCACCATGCTGAAGGTGTCTTCCACAGTGACGCCTTGCGGCCCTTCGGCCTGGATGTCGATCTCGGTGCGGCCCAGGCACGGCAGGATCAACGCATCACGCCCAGTCACCAGGTGCGAGCGGTTGAGCTTGGTGGAAATCTGCACGGTCAGTTCGCAGTTGCGCAAGGCCTCATGGGTGCGCGGCGTATCCGGGGTGGCCTGGGCGAAGTTGCCGCCCAGGGCAATGAACACCTTGGCCCGTCGCTCCTCCATGGCCTGGATCGCCAGCACCGCATTGTGGCCATGCTCGCGAGGTACCTTGAACTGGAAGCGTTTCTCGAGTGCATCGAGCAGCGCCGCCTTGGGCTTCTCGTCGATACCCATGGTGCGGTCGCCCTGCACGTTGCTGTGACCACGCACCGGCGACAGGCCGGCACCTGGCTTGCCGACGTTGCCGCGCAACAGCTGCAGGTTGACGATCTCCTGCACGGTCGGCACCGAATGGCGGTGCTGGGTCACGCCCATGGCCCAGCACATGATCACCCGCTCGGCCTTGCGGTACATGCGCGCGGCCAGCTCGATCTCGGCCTTGCTCAGGCCCGACTGCTCGATGATGTGTTCCCACGGCGTGGTATCAACCAGCGTCAGATAATCCTCGACACCGCTGGTGTGCTCGGCAATGAACGCGTGATCGAACACGGGTGGCTCATCGTTCAACTGCGCCTCGCGCTCCCACAGCAGGAGGAACTTGGCGATCCCGCGCATGGCCGCCATGTCGCCGCCCAGTGCAGGACGGAAGTAGGCGGTGTTGGTCGGTTCGGAGCCGTTGCTGAGCATCTCGAACGGGTGCTGCGGGTGCTGGAAGCGCTCCAGGCCCCGCTCCTTGAGCGGGTTGAAGCAGACCACCTGGGCGCCGCGCTTGACCGCCTCGCGCAGCGGTTCGAGCATGCGCGGGTGGTTGGTGCCAGGGTTCTGGCCGATGACGAAGATCGCATCGGCCAGCTCCAGGTCATGGAACACCACGGTGCCCTTGCCCACGCCGAGGGTTTCGGCCATGCCGACGCCACTGGCCTCGTGGCACATGTTCGAGCAGTCGGGGAAGTTGTTGGTGCCATAGGCGCGCACGAACAACTGGTAGAGGAACGCCGCCTCGTTGCTGGCCCGACCCGAGGTGTAGAACTCGGCCTGGTCCGGCGACTCGAGGCCGTTGAGGTGCCGGGCGATCAGGGCGAACGCCTCGTCCCAGCTGGTTTCGACGTAATGGTCGGTGGCTGCGTCGTAACGCATCGGGTGGGTGATGCGGCCCTGGTATTCGAGCCAGTAGTCGGTCTGCTCGAGCAGGGCGCTGACGCTGTAGCGGGCGAAGAACGCCGGATCCACCGAGCGGCCGGTGGCCTCCCAGTTGACCGCCTTGGCGCCGTTCTCGCAGAACTTGACCATGTCACTTTCCGGCGACTCGCCCCAGGCACAGCCCGGGCAGTCGAAACCGCCGTTCTGGTTGGTCTTGAGCATGGCCCGCAGGTTCTTGAAGGCGTTCTCGCTGCCCAGCCAGCTCTTGGTCACGCTTTTGAGCGCGCCCCAGCCGGCGGCCGGCCCCTTGTAGTCCCTGATGTGTTCGTCCTGGCTCATGCTGCGCTTCTCCGCACGGTGTTTTTTCCAGCCTAAGAAGCCGCTCCCAGTGCGTCCAATCGAAATAAATGACAGCGTGATAAACCGTCTCGATCACCCGGTATAGCCCTTGAGCTCCGTGGCCTGCAGCCGTGATAGACGAGACTGATCGAACGGTCGGGGAAAGCAATTTGACGTCACTGGGCGCAGGTTATAGCTTGAACCTTGTCTGCGGCCTTTCGCCGCCCCCAGCCACTGCACAGGTCGAGCGCGAACGTGGAAAAGAACCCCCAGGCCCTGATCGACGGTTTCAACCGCAAAGTCGATTACCTGCGGATGTCGGTCACCGACCGCTGCGATTTTCGTTGCGTCTATTGCATGGCCGAAGACATGCAGTTCCTGCCGCGCCAGCAGATTCTCAGCCTCGAGGAGCTGTACCTGGTCGCCGAGCGCTTCGTCGCCCTGGGCACCCGCAAGATCCGCCTGACCGGTGGCGAGCCCCTGGTGCGCCAGGGCATCGTCGGGCTGTGCGAGCGCATCGCCGCCCTGCCCGGCCTGCGCGAACTGTGCCTGACCAGCAATGGCTCGCAGCTCGGCCGCCTGGCCCAGCCGCTGTTCGATGCCGGCGTCTCGCGCCTGAACATCAGCCTCGACAGCCTCGACCCCGAGCGCTTTCGCGCCCTGACCCGTACCGGCGACCTCAAGCAGGTGATCGCCGGTATCGACGCCGCGCGCGCCGCGGGCTTTCGCCGCACCAAGCTCAACGCGGTAGTGCTCAAGGGCCGCAACGACCACGAAATCGTCGACCTTGTGCGCTTCGCCATCGACCGCGAGCTGGACATCTCCTTTATCGAAGAAATGCCCCTGGGCGTCATCAGCGAACACGAGCGCGGCGAGTCCTTCTGCTCCAGCGACGACGTGCGCGCCCGCCTGGCCGAGCACTTCACCCTGGTCGAGTCAGCCGAATCCTCCCAGGGCCCGGCGCGCTACTGGCGCCTGGCCGAAGCCCCCGATACCCGGGTCGGCTTCATCTCGCCGCACAGCCACAACTTCTGCGCCACCTGCAACCGCGTGCGCCTGACCGTCGAAGGCCGCCTGCTGCTGTGCCTGGGCAACGAGCACTCGGTGGACCTCAAGCAGGTCCTGCGCCAACACCCCGGCGACAGCGCCCGCCTGGAAAAGACCCTGCGCGACGCCATGCAGCTCAAGCCCTACCGCCACCACTTCGAAGTGGGCGGCGAGGTGCAGATCCTGCGCTTCATGAACATGACCGGCGGCTGATCGGCCGCCTCTGGAACCGTCTTGATCGTCCACTCACGCCCCGACATGCTGCGCGTGCTGTTCACCCTCAAGGGCTCGATTGTCCAGCGTATCGCCTTGCGCTGCCTGGCGGTGACCTTGCTGGCGGCGCTGATCGTGCTGGTCGAGCGGCACTACCCGGCGCTGTTCTACCCGGTCAGCGCCACGCCCTTCACCCTGCTGGGGCTGTCGCTGTCGATCTTCATGAGTTTTCGCAACAACGCCTGCTACGACCGCTGGTGGGAGGGCCGCAAGGCCTGGGGGCGGATGATCATCGAGGTGCGCTCGTTCGTGCGCGAAAGCGTGGCGATCGAGGACCAGCAGCTGCGCGCGCAGATACTGCGCGGCCTGTGTGGGTTCGCCCATGCCCTCAATGCCCGGCTGCGCAACGAAGACGAACTGCCCTTGGCGCGCACCTGGCTGGCCGAGGACGCGCCGATCACCGCGCACAACGTGTGCGACGGTATCCTGCGCGATATCGGTGCCCAGTGCTCACGGTTGGCGAAGGACGGCGCGATCAGCGAGTTCCGCTACACCCTCCTGGAGCAGCGTCTGGCCGGCCTGTCGGATGTGCAGGCCACCTGCGAGCGAATCAAGGGCACGCCGCTGCCGTTCCCCTACACCCTGCTGCTGCACCGCACCATCTACATCTTCTGCCTGCTGCTGCCGTTTGCCCTGGCAGAACCGCTGGGCTGGCTGGCACCGTTGTTCACCACCATTGTCAGTTACACGTTCTTTGGCCTGGATGCGATCGGCAACGAACTGGAAGACCCGTTCGGCCGGGACGAGAACGACCTGCCGACCGATGCGCTGGTGCGCACCGTCGAGCGCGATGTCCTGGCGGCGCTGGGGCATGAGCCGCTGCCACCGGCGTTGGTGCCGGTGGATCATGTACTGAGCTGAAAAACCATCGCGGGGCAAGCCCGCTCCCACGCCAATAAGACACTGATCTGTATTGGCGTGGGAGCGGGCTTGCCCCGCGATAGGTCCTGGAGATTAACTGCGACTTTCGCAGGCCGCGATCGGCTTCAGGTGCGCGACAAAGTTGCACGGCCGGTGCCGCGCATCCAGCTGCTCGGCCAGGATACCTTCCCAGGCCGTGCGGCAGGCACCGGTCGAGCCCGGCAGGCAACACACCAGGGTGCCGTTGGCCATGCCGGCCAGGGCCCGGCTCTGCACGGTCGAGGTGCCGATATCGAGGATCGACAGGGCACGGAACAGCTCGCCGAACCCGTCGATGCGCTTGTCCAGCAGGCAGTCCACCGCCTCCGGCGTGCTGTCGCGCCCGGTGAAGCCGGTACCGCCGGTGATCAGCACCACCTGCACCTGGTCGTCGGCAATCCAGGTGGCGACCTGGGCGCGGATCTTGTACAGGTCGTCCTTGAGCAGCTCCCGCGCCACCAGGCGGTGGCCCACGCCGACGGCGCGGCTGGCCAGCAGCTCGCCGGAAGTGTCGGTGTCGTAGGTGCGGGTGTCGCTGACGGTCAGCACCGCGATGTTCAGCGGTACGAACACCGCGTCCGGTTTCACGCTCATGGCCTTTGCTCCAGGATTGGCTTCGCGGCCACGGTAGAGACAAGCCCCGGCAGCGTCCAATCGATAGGACGTACCGGATGATCGACGATTTCTATCGCCGCTATCGGCCCCGCGACCGGGTCGGTGAAATGTTCATCAAGGATTAGCCAGGTGCTTCACTCTTGGTTAAGGTCTACCCACCCCGCAACCCCAGGCCGCACCATGGACATCAAACAGCTCAAGTTCCTCATCGCCCTCGATCAGACCCGCCACTTCGGCCAGGCCGCGGCGCTGTGCCACATTACCCAGCCGACCCTGTCCATGCGCCTGCGCAACCTCGAGGACGAACTGGACCTGGTGCTGGTCAAGCGCGGCCAGCGCTTCGAAGGTTTCACCGAAGCCGGCGAGCGCATCCTGGCCTGGGCCCGCACCCTGCTCGCCGCCCATGACGGCCTGCAGGCCGAGGCCGCCAGCTGCCGCGGCCAGGTGGTCGGCAGCCTGCGCCTCGGCACCGTGCCGCTGGCCAGCTTCAACCCCATGCAACTGCTGATGCCGCTGCGCGAGAAGTACCCCGAGCTGCACTTCCAGCTGTCGTCGCTGAGCTCCGAGCAGGTGATCGACGGCCTGAGCCGCAACCAGCTCGACCTGGGCATCTGCTACCTCGACCAGGTCAACACCAGCTTCTTCGAAGTGATCGAGCTGAGCACCACCACCATGGGCCTGCTGCACGACACCCGGCACTTCCAGTTCGAGGCCGATAGCCTGCGCTGGGAAGACCTCGGCGAGCTGCCGCTGGGCCTGCTGAGCAAGGGCATGCACTACCGCCAGTCCCTCGACCTGAGCTTGCGCAGCCGGGGCCTGGCGCCCAATGCCGTGCTCGAGAGCGACTCGACCTTCCAGCTGATCCAGGCGATCAACACCGGCGTGTGCTGCGCGGTCATGCCGCTCGATTGCGGCCTGGAAGACCTCAACCAGCACATGCGCATCATCCCGGTACAGGAAGCCAGCATCCACAGCCCGGTCGGCCTGCTGCTGCGCCGCAGCGAGCCGCGCTCGGCCATCGCCGAGCAGTGCTTCGACGAGGCCCGCGCCCTGTTCAGCAGCGAGTGATCAGCACTTGATCAATGCGAGCATGGCCATGTTGCGTGGGCGGGTGATCCCGGAGTAACCACGGTCACCAAACAGACCTGGCAATGCATAGTTGACCCGCGCATCGACCCCACCCAGCGAAATGGTCGAATACTCGTCGGTGGAGTAGGCATCCACGCCCATCGCGACTTGCGAAGCGGGACCTGTGTTCTGCGTGGTAGATGCACTCCAGACACCGTTGGCTATGTTCTGGGTGGTGTCGTAAGGGTAGAGGCTGCCCTTCTGCCAGGAGCCGAACGCCCGGCCTTGGTCTACCCCACGGCCGTCATCGAAGCCACGGATGAACTCACCGCGCAGGTCAGGCAGGCCGAAGGTCGTGACACCATCGCCAGCGCCATAGGTGGTGCCGATGGCGGCGAACAATGCGTCATGCTCGGCGCGAGACACCAATGCCCCATCGGCCTTCAGCCAGCCCACTGGCGCCTCGTTGGCTGCGGAGAACTTGATGTCACCAGGCGCGGCTCCGGAGAAACCGATGATCTGGCCAAGCGTCACGGCATGCTGGCTATGCGTGGCATTGGCCACCTGCTGGGCACCACCCTCGCAGTTCAGCAGGATCCAGCACAGGGCCCCCTGGTTGAGCAGTGGACCGAGGTAGGAAACCAGCGTCACGTTGCCGCCAGCGACAATCTCGTTGCCTTGCAACAGCTGCCCACCGAGGCCGTAGATCGGCGCGGCTGCCAGACCATCGGGAGCATAGGACGCATCCGCTACGTTGGTGCTGGTCGCACGAAAGTACTGAACGACACCATCGGTAGTGGGTAGCGCTGCAAAAGGCAGGGAATTCTTGGCGGTGTAAGCGGTTGTCATCGTGAACATCCTGTATCGATTGAGTTTATGCACGCTACTGAGTAGCGTTGAAACCCAATATATGCATAAAAGCATAATAAATCAATGCATTTATGCATCGATCTTTAATTCGTTGCCATCCGGTACTGCCGCGGCGTGAAACCGGTTAGTTGCCTGAACTGCCGGCTGAAGGCGCTGTGGTCGGTGTAGCCACAGCGCAGGGCCACCTCGATGATCGGCAGGTCGCTGTGCAGCAACTGGTGCGCATGCTCCAGGCGGGCCTTGTGGATCATCTGCCGGGGCGTGAGGTGGAACACCCGCTTGCAGTAGCGTTCCAGCTGCGCCACCGAGATCCCGGCGATGCGGGTCAGCTCGCCCATGCTGATCGGCTGGTGGAAATGCGCGCGGATATGCGCATCCACCGCCGCCAGGCGCTGGTAGGCGGGGTGGGTGTCGGCGGCTGACTGCAGGTCGACGGAAATGCCCACCAAGCCGATGATCGTCCCCGCCGGATCGTACAGCGGACGCTTGTGGGTCAGGCACCAGCCCGGTTCGCGACTGCCGTACAGGTGCAACTCCAGCTGGTCCTCCAGCACCAGGCCCTGCTCCAGCACCCGGCGGTCCTGCTCGGTGTAGCCGGGGCCCAGGCGCGCCGGGAACACCTCGGCGCTGGTCTTGCCCAGCAGCGGTTGCAGGTGCTTCAGGCCGCAGCGCTGGACCAGTGTGCGGTTGGCCAGGACGTAGCGGGCCTGGTCGTCCTTGATGAAGATCGCCGCATTGGCGATCACGTCGAGCATGGGCAGCAGCCAGACCACACCGGTGAGCAGGGCCTCGAGGGATTCGGGGCGGTGCTGGTCGAGGGTCTGGTACAGGGTTGCCAGTGAGTCGTGTGACATTCAATCAGGTCTCCGGTGGCAGGGCCGGCCTCTTCGCGGGACAAGCCCGCTCCTACAGGAATCGCGCCGATCTCGAAGCACGCGCAATACCTGTAGGAGCGGGCTTGTCCCGCGAAGAGGCCGGTATTGCCACTGCATCTCTCCAGCCCTTGCCGGCTATACGATCCAGCCTATCCAGCCACCGCCCAATCTCGCCAGCCTTTTCTTCAACTGTGCCGATTTCGTCACCCACCTTGCAGAAAACCATCAAGAACCGACGCCCCGATCGGTCCACTCTATGCCCCACGCAAGCCGCCCCATGACCTACTAGAACGCGGCGCATGCCGCCGCATCGTGACATCAGACCTGCCTATCCAAAACCTACAAAAAGGCGCAACCATGTCAGGCAAATTCAAGAAACAGCTGTCCCTGCTGGACCTCACCTTCATCGGCCTGGGCGCCATCTTCGGCTCCGGCTGGCTGTTCGCCGCCAGCCATGTCTCGGCCATCGCCGGCCCCGCCGGCATCCTCTCCTGGTTCCTCGGCGGCTTCGCCGTGCTGCTGCTGGGCATCGTCTACTGCGAGCTCGGCGCCGCCCTGCCACGGGCCGGGGGCGTGGTGCGCTACCCGGTGTATTCCCACGGCCCGCTGCTGGGCTACCTGATGGGTTTCATTACCCTGATCGCCTTCTCCAGCCTGATCGCCATCGAGGTGGTCGCCTCGCGCCAGTACGCCGCGGCCTGGTTCCCGTCCTTGACCAAGGCCGGCTCCAGCGACCCGACGGTGCTCGGCTGGCTGGTGCAGTTCGCCCTGCTCGGATTGTTCTTCCTGCTCAACTACCGCAGCGTGAAGACCTTCGCCAAGGCCAACAACCTGGTCAGCGTGTTCAAGTTCATCGTGCCGCTGCTGGTGATCGGCGTGCTGTTCACCTTCTTCAAGCCGGAGAACTTCGAGGTCCAGGGCTTCGCCCCGTTCGGCCTGTCCGGCGTGGAAATGGCGGTGTCGGCCGGCGGCATCATCTTCGCCTACCTGGGGCTCACGCCGATCATCTCGGTGGCCAGCGAGGTGAAGAACCCCCAGCGCACCATCCCTATCGCGTTGATTCTCTCGGTGCTGCTGTCCACCGCGATCTATGCCCTGCTGCAACTGGCGTTCCTCGGCAGCGTGCCGACCGAGATGATTGCCAACGGCTGGGCCGGAGTGACCAAGGAGCTGGCCCTGCCCTACCGTGACATCGCCCTGGCCCTGGGCGTCGGCTGGCTGGCCTACCTGGTGGTGGCTGACGCGGTGATCTCGCCCAGCGGCTGCGGCAACATCTATATGAATGCCACCCCACGGGTAATCTATGGCTGGGCGCAGACCGGCACCTTCTTCAAGTACTTCACCCGCATCGACGAGCAGTCCGGCATCCCGCGCCCGGCGCTGTGGCTGACCTTCGGCCTGGCGGTGTTCTGGACCCTACCGTTCCCGTCCTGGGAAGCGCTGATCAACGTGGTGTCCGCCGCCCTGGTGCTGAGCTACGCGGTGGCCCCGGTGTCGGTCGCCGCCTTGCGCCGCAACGCCCCGGACATGTCCCGGCCGTTCCGGGTCAAGGGCATGGGCGTGCTCGGCCCGCTGTCGTTCATCATCGCCGCGCTGATCGTCTACTGGTCGGGCTGGAACACCGTGTCCTGGCTGCTGGCGCTGCAGATCGTGATGTTCGTGCTGTACCTGCTGTGCCGCCGCTTCGTCCCCACCGAACACCTGTCGCTGGGCCAACAGGTGCGCTCGTCGGCCTGGCTGATCGGCTTCTACGCCGTGACCATTTTCCTGTCCTGGCTGGGCAGCTTCGGCGGCCTGGGTGTGATCGGCCATCCGCTGGACACCGTGATCGTCGCCGCCAGTGCCCTGGGCATCTACTACTGGGGCGCGGCCACCGGCGTGCCGGCCCGGCTGGTGCGGCTCGATGGCGAGGATGAAAGCGAAGCGGGTACCGAAGCCAATCGCGGGCACGAGCCGGCTGCACTGGCCTCCTGAGAACTGACGGGAACTCGTGGGAGCGGGCTTGCCCCGCGATTCAGGGCAAGCGGCCTCATCGCGGCGCAAGCCCGCTCCCACGATTGCCCCACACTTTGGAACGAACTGACCTATGAAAGAGATCCACGTCATCGACTCCCATACCGGCGGCGAACCGACCCGCCTGGTGATGAAAGGCTTTCCGACCCTGCACGGCCGCAGCATGGCCGAACAGCGTGACGAACTGCGCGAGCTGCACGACCACTGGCGCCGCGCCTGCCTGCTGGAGCCTCGCGGCAACGATGTGCTGGTGGGCGCGCTGTACTGCCCGCCAATCTCTGCGGATGCCACCTGCGGGGTGATTTTCTTCAACAACGCCGGCTACCTGAGCATGTGCGGCCACGGCACCATCGGCCTGGTCGCCTCGCTGCACCACCTGGGCCTGATCGAACCGGGGGTGCACAAGATCGACACGCCGGTCGGCCAGGTCAGCGCCACCCTGCATGACGACGGCGCCGTCACCGTCGGCAACGTACCATCCTACCGCTACCGCCGGCAGGTGGCGGTGGACGTGCCGGGCCATGGCCTGGTGCGTGGCGACATCGCCTGGGGCGGCAACTGGTTCTTCCTGGTTTCCGACCACGGCCAGCGCATCGAACTGGACAACCGCGAAGCCCTCACCGACTACACCTGGGCCCTGCTCAAGGCCCTCGAGGCCCAGGGCATCACCGGCGAACACGGTGCCCCGATCGACCATGTCGAGCTGTTCGCCGACGACGCCAACGCCGACAGCCGCAACTTCGTCATGTGCCCCGGCAAGGCCTACGACCGCTCGCCCTGCGGCACCGGCACCAGCGCCAAGCTGGCGTGCCTGGCCGCCGACGGCAAGCTCGCCGAAGGCCAGCCCTGGGTCCAGGCCAGCATCACCGGCAGCCAGTTCCACGGCCGCTACGAGCGCGACGGCGAACGCATTCGCCCGTTCATCACCGGCCGCGCCCACATGACCGCCGACAGCACCCTGCTGATCGACGAGCAGGATCCGTTCGCCTGGGGCATCTGACCCCTTCATTTCCCACTGAATACCGCCAGGAGTGACAACAATGACCGACAACATCTTCACCGGCACCATGCCCGCCCTGATGACCCCCTGCACCGCCGCGCGCAAGCCGGACTTCGACGCCCTGGTGCGCAAGGGCCGCGAACTGATCGACGCCGGCATGAGCGCGGTGGTGTACTGCGGCTCGATGGGCGACTGGCCGCTGCTGACCGAGGCCGAGCGCCAGGAGGGCGTGGCGCGCCTGGTGGCCGCCGGCATCCCGACCATCGTCGGCACCGGCGCGGTGAACACCCGTGAAGCGGTGTCCCACGCCGCCCACGCCGCCAAGGTCGGCGCCGCCGGCCTGATGGTCATCCCCCGGGTGCTGTCTCGCGGCGCCTCGCTGACCGCCCAGCAGCATCACTTTTCGGCGATCCTCGCCGCCGCGCCGAAGCTGCCGGCGGTGATCTACAACAGCCCCTACTACGGTTTCGCCACCCGCGCCGACCTGTTCTTCGCCCTGCGCCGCGAATACCCCAACCTGATCGGTTTCAAGGAATTCGGCGGCGCCGCCGACCTGCGCTACGCCGCCGAGCACATCACCTCCCAGGATGATGACGTGACCCTGATGGTCGGCGTCGACACGCAAGTGGTGCACGGTTTCGTCAACTGCAACGCCACCGGCGCCATCACCGGCATCGGCAACGCGCTGCCCCGTGAAGTGCTGCAACTGGTCAGCCTGAGCAAGCGCGCCGCCAAGGGCGATGCCAAGGCCCGACGCCAGGCCCGGGAGCTGGAATCGGCGCTGGCGGTGCTGTCGTCGTTCGATGAAGGCTGCGACCTGGTGCTGTACTACAAGCACCTGATGGTGCTCAACGGCGACACCGAGTACCGCCTGCACTTCAACGAAACCGACGCCCTCACCGACGCCCAGCGCCACTACGCCGAACAGCAGTACGCGCTGTTCCGCACCTGGTACGCCAGCTGGTCGGCCGAGCAGAACCAGGCTTGATATCGAGGACAGCCCGCCCCCCCCTGTGGGAGCGGGTTCACCCGCGAACACCGGCAAGGCCGGTGCCATGCACCGAGTTGCTTGTTTCGCGGGTAAACCCGCTCCCGCAGGGCTGCGGTACGCCCTTGAGTCTGAATTTAATTCCAAAGGATGTCCTCATGCCCCTCACCGGCAACCTGCTAATCGGCCAACGCTCCGTGGTCGGCACCGAAGCACCGATCCGCGCCATCGATCCGGCCAGCAACCAGGCCCTAGAACCCGCCTACGCCGGCGCCAGCGCCGAGCAGGTAACCCAGGCCTGCACCCTGGCCTGGGCAGCCTTCGATGCCTACCGCGAAACCACCCTCGAACAACGTGCCCACTTTCTCGACACCATCGCCGAGCAGATCGAAGCCCTGGGCGATGCCCTGATCGACCGCGCCAATGCCGAAACCGGCCTGCCCAAGGCTCGACTGCTGGGCGAGCGCGGCCGCACCTGCGCGCAACTGCGCACTTTCGCTTGCGTGGTACGGGCCGGTGAATGGCTGGATGTACGGGTGGACAACGCCCTGCCCGAGCGCCAGCCACTGCCACGCCCCGACCTGCGCCAACGACAGGTTGCCCTGGGCCCGGTGGCGGTGTTCGGCGCCAGCAATTTCCCGCTGGCCTTCTCGGTGGCCGGCGGCGACACCGCCTCGGCACTGGCCGCCGGTTGTCCGGTGGTGGTCAAGGCTCATGGCGCGCACCCCGGCACCAGCGAACTGGTAGGCCAGGCCGTGGCTCGGGCGGTCGCGCAGTGCGAGCTGCCCGAAGGCGTGTTCTCACTGCTGTACGGCGCCGGCCGTGAGGCCGGTATCGGTCTGGTCAGCGACCCGCGCATCAAGGCCGTCGGCTTCACCGGCTCGCGCAGCGGCGGCCTCGCCTTGTGCCAGGCCGCCCAGGCACGTCCGGAGCCAATCCCCGTCTATGCCGAAATGAGCTCGATCAACCCGGTGTTCCTCTTCGAAGCCGCCCTGCAAGCCCGAGCGGAACCTCTGGCGCAAGCCTTCGTCGCTTCACTGACCCAAGGCGCCGGCCAGTTCTGTACCAACCCCGGGCTGCTGATCGCCCGTCAGGGGCCGGCCCTCGAACGCTTCATCAATGCTGCCGCCGAGCATGTCCGGCAAACTGCGGCGCAGACCATGCTCACACCCGGCATTGCCAGCGCCTATGCCAATGGCGTCGCCGCACTGGCTGAGAACCGCAATGCCCGACAGATCGCCAGCGGTCAGCCCCATCAAGGCCCGAACCAATGCCAGGCGCACCTGTTCGTTACCTCGGCCCAGGCGTTTCTCGCCGACCCGGCACTGCAGGCCGAAGTATTCGGCTCCGCCTCGCTGCTGGTCGCTTGCGACAGCGATGAACAGGTCCGCCAAGTCGCCGAACACCTGGAAGGGCAGCTGACCGCCACCCTGCACCTGGACGCCGCCGACCTCGACTGCGCCCGCCAGCTGCTGCCTACCCTCGAACGCAAGACCGGGCGGATTCTGGTCAACGGCTGGCCGACCGGGGTCGAGGTGTGCGACGCGATGGTCCACGGCGGCCCGTTCCCGGCCACCTCCGACACCCGCGGCACCTCGGTGGGCACCGCGGCGATCCTGCGTTTCCTGCGCCCGGTGTGCTACCAGGACTTCCCCGATGCTCTGCTGCCCGATGCGCTGCAACAGGGCAACCCGCTGCACCTGCGCCGCTTGCTCGATGGCCGGCGGGAAGGCTGAACCATGACCGCCACTGACACGGATATCGCCGTGGTCGGCGCCGGCATTGTCGGCGTCGCCTGCGCCCTGCAGCTGGCCCGCCAGGGCCGCCGGGTGCTGCTGATCGATCGCCAGGCGCCAGGCCACGGCGCTTCGTTTGGCAATGCCGGGCACCTGGCTACCGAGCAGGTGTTTCCCATCGCCGACCTGTCGCTTCTCAAGCGCCTGCCGGCCATGCTGCTGGACCCGATGGGCCCGCTGCGCCTGGACTGGAAGTACCTGCCACGGGCCCTGCCCTGGTTCACCCGCCTGCTGCTCAACCTGCGACCGGCGCCATTCCAGCGCAGCGTGGCGGGCCTTCGTGCGCTGAACGAAAGCAGCCTCGGCGCCTGGCAACGGCTGCTCGCATCCATCGAGCGCAGCCACTTGCTCAAGGAGGACGGTTCGCTGCTGGTGTTCGAGCGCCACGAATCGCGCCAGGCGCTCGCGGCGTTGCGCGCCCGCATGCAGGCACAAGGCGTGCCCGTGGACCTGTGGTCGGCTGAGGCGGTGAGCGAAGCGGCCCCGCAGTTGAGTCCGTCGATCCTCGGCGGCCTGTACTTCCCGCGCACCGGTCACTTCCTCGACCCCTACCAGGTGGTCTGCGAACTGTTCAGCGCCGCCAGGGCCAGCGGCGTGCGCTTCCTGCGCGCCGAGGTCGATGGCGGCCAGGTGCATGGCCAGGGCATCAGCCTCGCCAGCGACCAGGGCACCCTCGAGGCCCGCCAGGTGTTGATCAGTGCCGGGGCACATTCGGCCAGGCTCACGGCCGCCCTGGCCGGTCGGCAGGTACCGTTGGATACCGAGCGTGGCTACCACCTGATGCTGCCGGCGGAGCATCAACGCCTGCCGTTCGCCGTCACCTCGCTGGAGCGCAAGTTCATCATGACGCCCATGGCCGACGGCCTGCGCCTGGCCGGCACGGTGGAATTCGCCGGGCTCGAGGCGCCGCCGAGCATGCAGCGGGCGTGGCAACTGCATCGGTTGAGCAAGGGCTTGTTCCGGCGTGAGCTGGATGCCGAGGGGGCGACGCCGTGGATGGGGTTCCGACCTTCGTTGCCGGATTCGCTGCCGGTGATCGACCGGGTGGCCGATGGCAAGGTGCTGCTGGCTTTCGGGCACCAGCACCTGGGGTTGACCCAGGCGGCGGTGACGGCGGAATGGGTGGGGCGGTTGGCTGGGGGGGCCGAGGTGGAACAGGCATACCGGTTGGATCGGTTCTGAGATTGCCGGGGGGCGCTTTGCGCCCCTTTCGCGGCACAAGGCCGCTCCTACAGGGGGATGCGTTCCGTGTAGGAGCGGCCTTGTGCCGCGAAAGGGCCGCAGAGCGGCCCCATGCGATATCAGCGATAACGCTCCAACCAATGCGCATAAGGCGCCGGCAGCGTCCACGCCGCCTTGTCCACGCCCAGGGCCTTGGCTGCAGCATACGGCCAGTGCGGGTCGGCCAGGTGCGCACGCCCCACCGACACCAGGTCGAGCTGGTTGGCCTGCAACGCGCCCTCGGCCAGCTCCGGCGTGCCAAAGCCCCAGGCCGAGGTCACCGGCAGCTTCGCCTCGCGGCGCACCCGCTCGGCGATCGGCCCCAGGAATGCCGGGCCCCATGGGATGTTGGTCTGGGGAATGGTGAAGCCGACACTGACGCTCAGCAGATCGAGGCCGCCGGCCTTGAAGCGACGGGCCAGTTCAACGGACTCCTGCAGGGTCTGCTCGTCACGGCCATCGTATTCCACCACGCCAAAGCGAGCGGTCAGCGGCAGGTTCTCCGGCCACACTTCACGTACCGCAGCGAGGGTTTCCAGCAGGAAACGCGTACGGTTGTCGAAGCTGCCCCCATAGGCGTCGGTACGCTGGTTGGAGTGCTCGGAGAAGAAACTCTGGCCCAGGTAGCCATGGGCGAAGTGCAGTTCGATCCACTCGAAGCCAGCATCGCGGGCACGGCGCGCGGCATCGACGAAGTCCTGCTTGACCCGGGCGATATCGTCCAGGGTCATGGCCTTGGGCACTTTCGGCAGGTGGCCGCCAAAGGCGATGGCGGACGGGGCGATGGTGTCCCAGCCACGGGCATCGTCGGCGGCGATATGGTCGTCACCTTCCCAGGGGCGATTGGCACTGGCCTTGCGGCCGGCGTGGGCAATCTGGATGCCTGGCACGGAACCGGCAGCCTTGATCGCCTTGACCACCGGCACGAAGGCCTGGGCCTGGGCGTCGTTCCAGATGCCGGCGCAGCCGGGGGTGATGCGCCCTTCCGGGGACACCGCGGTGGCCTCGACCACCACCAGGCCGGCGCCACCACGGGCCAAGCTCGCGTAATGCACCTGGTGCCAGTCATTGGTCAGGCCATTCTCGGCCATGTACTGGCACATCGGCGGAATGGCAATGCGGTTGCGCAGGGTGACATCTTTGAGGGTATAGGGTTCGAACAAGGCGGCCATGAGGTAACTCCAGGGACGGGGGTTGGATACGATTGTTCGATCATATTCGAACTATGGCAATTTGTGAAACCCCCGTTATCATGTCGTCCATGCGAGCCTATACCCACCCCAACCCCGAAGACCTGACGCTGGAGCGCCTGCTCTACGCCCTGAGCGACCCTGTGCGCATGGAAATCGTCCGTCGCCTGGCCGGTGTCGCCGAAGCCAGCTGCGGCGAGCTGGACGGCGGCCGGCCCAAGTCGAGCATGTCCCATCACTTTCGCGTATTGCGCGATTCCGGGCTGGTGCACACCCGCAATGTCGGCACCACGCATATGAACTCGCTGCGCAGCGAAGAACTCGAAAGCCGCTTTCCGGGGTTGCTGGGCAGTATTCTCGAGCAGCGTTGAGGTGCACCCGGCCACGCCAACCTCAAGCCTTGCGCAATCCCTGTAGGAGCGGCCTTGTGCCGCGAAAGGGCCGCATTGCGGCCCCGGCGATCGTTGCTCAACGCCGAAATGCTGGGGCCGCTTCGCAGCCCTTTCGCGGCACAAGGCCGCTCCTACAGGGGTAGGCGTCAATCCCTTGCCCGATTCTCAGGCATAAAAAAACCACGAGGCCGCCGGTGGCGACGCTCGTGGTGGGTGTTGCCGGGCAAGTCCGGCAACCGTCTGGCCTTACAGCGCCATGTCGTTCGCAGGCTTGCTCTCGACCGGTGCGGCTGGCGCCACGCTGGTCTTGACGCTCTGGTCGATCACCGGCGGCTTCTCCAGCTGCAGGACTTCGGCGGTGTAGTCCCACTCTTTCTGGGTGGCGGCGGCCGAATCGTTCAGCTTGGTACCGTAGCTCGGGACGATCTCCTTGATCTTGGCCTGCCACTCAGGGGTAGCGACCTTCTCCTTGAACACGGTTTCCAGCACGTTGAGCATGATCGGCGCGGCGGTCGAGGCACCTGGCGAGGCGCCCAGCAGGCCGGCGATGGTGCGGTCTTCAGAAGCCACGACCTCGGTGCCCAGCTTCAGCACGCCGCCCTTGTCGGCATCACGCTTGATGATCTGCACGCGCTGACCGGCCTGCCACAGTTTCCAGTCTTCCTTCTTGGCGTTCGGGAAGTAGGTCTGCAGGGCGGCGAAACGGTCGTCGTCGGACTGCATCAGCTGGCCGGCGAGGTACTCGACCAGCGGGTACTGATCGATGCCGACACGGGCCATCGGCCAGACGTTGTGGGTGGTGGTGCTGCTCAGCAGGTCCAGGTACGAGCCGTTCTTCAGGAACTTGGTCGAGAAGGTGGCGAATGGCCCGAACAGGATCACGCGCTTGCCGTCCAGCACGCGGGTGTCCAGGTGCGGAACCGACATGGGTGGCGCGCCGGTCGAGGCGATGCCGTAGGCCTTGGCCATGTGCTGCATGGCAACGGTCGGGTTCTCGGTCACCAGGAACGAGCCGCCCACCGGGAAGCCTGCGTATTCCTTGGCTTCCGGGATGCCCGACTTCTGCAGCAGCTTCAGCGCGCCGCCGCCGGCACCGATGAACAGGAACTTGGCGTCGGTGGCGTGCTCGGTGCCATCCTTCAGGTTCTTGTACTCGACGTGCCAGGAGCCGTCTTCGTTGCGGGTGATGTCCTGCACTTCGCTGGACAGCTTCAGGTCGAAGTTCTCTTTGGTCTTCAGGTGACCGACGAACTGACGGGTGATCTCACCGAAGTTGACGTCGGTGCCGATCGGGCTCCAGGTCACGGCCAGCTTCTGGCTTGGATCGCGGCCTTCCATCATCAGCGGGACCCACTTGGCGATCTGCGCGTGGTCTTCCGAGTACTGCATCGAACGGAACAGCGGGCTGGCCTGCAGGGCGTCGTAGCGCTGCTTCAGGAACTTGATGTTGTCATCGCCCCAGACGAAGCTCATGTGCGGGGTGGTGTTGATGAACGAGTGCGGGTTCTTCAGCACGCCCTGGCGTACCTGCCAGGACCAGAACTGGCGGGAGATCTGGAACGACTCGTTGATCTCGATGGCCTTGGTGATGTTGACCTTGCCATCTTTGTCCATCGGGGTGTAGTTCAGCTCGGCCAGCGCGGAGTGGCCGGTACCGGCGTTGTTCCAGCCGTTGGAGCTTTCTTCGGCGACGCCGTCCATGCGCTCGACCATTTCCATCGACCAGCTCGGTTCCAGCTCGTTGAGCCAGACCGCCAGGGTGGAACTCATGATGCCGCCGCCAACCAGCAGCACGTCGACTTTCTTGGTGTCTTCGGCGTGCGCTTGCATGAAGCTCGCCGCGACTGCCAGACCCAGCAAGGTCTTGCCAGCTTTCTTGAACATTGATCGATTCCAGTCAGTAGAACGGAGGGTGGGCCTGTGGCTGGCCCAGGTATTCCATGTTCTTCAGCGCAGGCTTGTTGTGATCATTGTTCAGCAGCCAGAGAGACATTGGACGCGCCAGCCTTTGGTCGGATTGACCGACAAGGCTGAAACGATTTACGGATTGTAACCGAATTGCCAGCACAAACAAACGCGCGCCAGGGCGTCAAGACGACAGGTTGCCACGCGACAAGCCACCACGCCCCGGAAAACAAAAACCCCCGGCCACATCCATGGCCGGGGGTCTTGGATCAGGCCGTGAACGACCCGATCAGGGTATTTCCAAGATTACTGCTGCTGAGGCAGTTTATCGATCGGGCCGCAGCCGCCGATGATCTTGGAGATGGAAACCGATGGGTGGAACAGGTAGTCGTACGAGCAGTTCTTAGGCTGGTTGTAGACCTGGCCGGTGCAGCCGGACAGCAGGGCAACGCCCGAAACGACAGCAACAGCGACAGTAGCTTTGATCAGCTTTTTCATAAAAATCCTTTAGTCCATGATCCACCATCAAACTGATGGCGCGCGGATCATACGGGAAAAGGGGGTGTGAGCGAAAGGCGTTAGTACAGTTGCACTAGTTGACGAGGGTCAACTAACAAGTTGTCGACACGGCAACTAAGCGTATTTATCTACTTGCTAAAACGTTACAGGTTGGCGTGGTTCGCACAGATCGCCCCTTCCTACAGGCTAACGCGCCCCCTGTAGGAGCGGCCTTGCGCCGCGAAAGGGTCGCAAAGCGACCCCGGCGATCTTGAACTGGAGCGCTCATACCCAAGAATCGCAAAAACCTTGAAAGACATTGCTCCAAAAGGTGCACAGACCAACTTGCTGGCAATTTCTTTCAGCTTCCTACAGATTTTCATCAGACTTTCCTGATTCCCTGTAGTCCATTTCCCAAGCACACTTTTTCCCCATTCAAGCCATTGCAGCTGCTCTGTTCGCGGCCTAGTCTCGACCCGTCGTTGCCAACTCAACGACCGGCTTTGACAGGCCGAAGCTCAGAACGCAATGGCTGCTTCATGGCAGTTGTGCGTGGGGCACATTCGTGTGCGCCGGGAACCTGAGCCTCGGTCTGTCAACCTACGTACAGCTGCCTCCATTGGTTTGACAGCTTGTGGTGGACGCCCCAAATTGCTCAGGTTACTACCATGATAAAAATTGTCCCCGACCCTCCGCTACAAGCATCCGACTCGCCTCATACCCTCGAGGATCTGCTCGTCCAAATCGCCGAGTACCTCGTCTGCGCCCTCACCGCCGCCCAGCACGCCGCAATGATCCACAGCAAGCCGCCGGGCCACGTCATGGCCCTGACCGCCGTGCACGAAATCGACAGCGCACGCAGCTTGGTCGAAATGGCCCTGAGCCGTGTACAGGCAAGGCATTGATCGCGCCCTGACAACAAGGAGAACAGGCATGGCCAAAGCACTGTCGCAAGATGTCTCTCATGCGGTAACGAATAGCCCTGCTGTTTGATGCAAAAAGCCCCGTGGCGCGAACTAAGGGGCTTTTGCCAGGATGCCTGCATTTTCAAGGTGTTTGGGAGCGAGAGCGATTGACCGAGTGAGGGCCACCAGGTATCCGCCGCGCCCCTTGCAGCGCCTACCAGATCGAGCGCCGCCCGCGCGGCGCATCGCGACGCAAGGCCGCTCCTACATCTGTTTCGGGCCAGTCAACCCTGTGCCATTAACTGGTCCGCCTTGTTGGTCCGACGGGGTTTCAGTGTGGGCACCACTACCGTTCCACCTGTCTCAAACCATGCACCAAGGCGGA
>NZ_JANCLM010000023.1:0-98307 GCF_024259445.1 Pseudomonas sp. DVZ6 | reverse complement strand
AAAGCGGCCCCGGCGGTTCTAGCGCTCACCGGGAGAGGGGCTGCTGTGCAGCCCATTCGCGGCACGAGGCCGCTCCTACAGGGGGCGATGTATGGGTCAGAGGCCATGACTCTGGACTTTACGCCGTCGCCACTGGCGTACCCGCTGCTCCAGCTGCAACGGGCTGTCCAGTTGCTGGCGCCGGGCCTGGCTGAACAGGATCAACGCCAGCTCCGCAGTCACCTGGGCATCGGCGCTGGCATGGTGGCGGGCCTGGACTTCGAGGCCGAAGCGGGCGATCCAGTCGTCCAGACCGGCTTCACGCAGCACGGTGTCGGGGTTGAGCATCGGCGCCAGCTCCGCCACGTCGAGGAACGGATGCTGCAGGCGCAGGCCCAGGCTGTCCTTCAGCGCCCGGGCCAGCATGCGCTGGTCGAACGGGGCGTGGAACGCCAGCACCGGGCTGTCGCCGATGAAGTCCATCAGATCGAGCAGCGCCTCGGCCGGGTCGCAGCCGGCAGCCAGGGCGCTGGGGCCCAGGCCATGGATCAGCACACTGGCGTTGGTCTTCTGCGCGGGCCGGTGCAGGGTGCGCTCGAACGGACGACCCAGGGCGATGGCGCCATCCTCGATGGCCACCGCGCCGATCGACAGCACCTGGTCGCGGTTGAGGTTCAGGCCGCTGGTCTCCAGGTCCAGCACCACCCAGCGCTGTTCACGCAACGAGCGCACGCCCAGTGGCGCCGGCCCTGGCAGCATGGCCAGGCGCCGACGCAGCGGGGCGGCGAGTTCGGGGGCGGCGGGGCGCCACCAGGCGAACAGGTTCACAGCTGGTACCGCAGGGCCAGGCTGCTTTGCAGGCGTTGGGCCTGGCGCAGGGACTCGCGCAGGATGCGCCGGTCCAGGTGGTTGAGGCTGTCCGGGTCGAGCCGGTTGGAGTAGGGCTGGTTCTCGCGGGTCTGGCGCTGGTGCTGCTGCATGCGGGTCTGCTGGATGAAGTGGTAGGCCTCTTCATAGGCGGCGCCGTCGAGCGGGTCGATGATGCCCTTGGCGATCAGCTGGCGCAGGCGCTCCAGGGTGTTGCAGGCGCTGACGCCATGGGCCAGGGCCAGCAGCCTGGCGCCATCGACGAACGGGGTCAGGCCCTGCACCTTGAGGTCGAGGGTGGCGGCCTTGTCGTCCCCCTGGCGGGTCAGCACGAACTCGCGCAGGCGCCCGACCGGTGGTCGTTGGCGCAGGGCATTGTCGGCCATCATGCGCTGGAAGAGGCGGTTGTCGGCGACCTGCTCCAGCAGGCCCTGGCGCAGTTGTTCGCAGCCTTGCTCGTCGCCCCAGACCACGCGCAGGTCGAAGTAGATGCTCGAGCCCAGCAGGTTCTCGGGGCTCGCCTCGCGCACGAAGCCGGCAAAGCGTCGCGCCCATTCGCTGCGTGACAGGCACAGCTCGGGGTTGCCGGCCATCACATTGCCCTTGCACAGGGTGAAGCCGCACTGGGCCAGGTTGTGATTGACCTGCTGGGCCAGCGGCAGCAGCCGGGCGCGTATGGCCTCGGCCTCGACGGCGTCGCGGGCCTCGAAGAGGATGCCGTTGTCCTGGTCGGTGTGCAGCGTCTGCTCGCGGCGGCCTTCACTGCCGAAGCACAGCCAGCTGAACGGCACGCCCGGGTCGCCGCGTTCGGCGATGGCCAGCTCGATCACCCGGCACACGGTATGGTCGTTGAGCAGGGTGATGATCTGGGTGATCTGGGTCGAGGACGCGCCGTGGGCGAGCATGCGCTCGACCAACTGGCCGATCTCGCCGCGCAACGACACCAGGCTGTCCAGGCGTGGCGCATGGCGGATGGTGCGGGCCAGGTGCACCAGGTCGACACGCTGCAGGGAGAACAGGTCGCGTTCGGAGATCACCCCGCACAGGCGTTGGTTGTCCACCAGGCAGACATGGGCGATGTGCCGCTCGGTCATGGCCATGGCGGCGTCGAAAGCGCTGGCCTGGGGACTCAGGTGGAACGGTCGGGCGGTCATGTAGCGCTCGATCGGCGCGGTCAGCTCGGCACTGGCGTCGGCCACCACCTGGCGCAGGTCGCGCAGGGTGAAGATGCCGAGGGGATGGCGCTGGTCGTCGACGATGACGATGCTGCCGACCTGCTGCTCGTGCATCAACCCCACCGCCTCGCGCAGCGGCGTGTCCGGCGCGCACACCACCGGATGGCGCAGCGCCAGTTCGCCCAGTGGGGTGTTCAGCGAGTACTGGGTACCCAGGGTCTCCACGGCGCGTCGGCGCACCTGCTGGTTGACCTGGTCGAGCAGGCTGCTGACGCCACGCAGGGCGAAGTCGCGGAACACCTCGGACATGGAGAACACACGGATGAACGCGGCCTTGTCCAGTTGCAGGCAGAAGGTGTCCTCGCCGGCCAGGTGCTCGGTGCGGGTGGCCCGCTCGCCGAGCAACGCGGCCAGCGGGAAGCATTCGCCGCTGGCGATCTCGAAGGTGGTCTCGGTGCCCGGCTTGGTGACATGGTGGCGCTCGCCGACCACGCGGCCCTGCTTGACGATATAGAAGTGCTCGACCGGACCGTCGGCAGGCTTGATGATGCTTTCGCCGGCCGCGTGGAAACGCAGCTGGCACTGCTCCACCAGGTAGGCCAGGTGGTTGTGTTCCATCTGGTTGAACGGCGGGAAACGCTGCAGGAACTGCAGGGTACCCTGGATGTTTTGCAGCACTGCTGTTCTGCCCGCCTGGCTGTAGGCGTCCTTTTTGCTCATGGAACCGACCGCGATAAGTATGTCTGCAAATGTAGCGCAGACCTTGTTGTTCTAAGGCTCCATGGTCGGACGACGGCTCTGCGGTGCCCATTGGACGTAAGTCTATAAGGCGCGATGGGTGTTTCGCTGCTTGTGTCCGGTGTCAAATAGCCGACGAAAGGCAGTTTGCATGCAGGGGCTTTGCGGTCTGAACTTGAATAACGGGGTTTTTTTGACGAGACGACCATGGCAGAGCATGACGACATCCTGAGCGACGCCGAACGTGAGGCGTTGGCCGTGGTGAGCGCACCCGTCGCGCCCAGGCCCGTGGTACTGGTGGTGGACGACAACCCGGTGAGCAGACAAGCATTGTGCCTGTATCTGCAGAGTCATCAGATTGACTGCATGGAGGCAGACGGAACTGAGGAGGCGCTGTTCAAACTGCATTATCAGTCGCGTATCGCACTGATGATTACCGACTTGCGCATGAAACCTCTGGATGGCCAGAAACTTATCGAGGAAGTGCACAAGACGGAACGGGCTGCTCTTCCGATCATCGTCGTCTCTGGTGACACCGATGTGAAGGAAGCGGTGGACGTGATGCATCTGGGGGTGGTGGATTTCCTGCTTAAGCCGGTGGACCTGGACAGGTTGCTGGAGTTGGTGAGGAAGGAGTTGCGAATAGGGCAGGGCTGAAAACGATCGCAGGGCCAGCCCGCTCCCACGCCAATGTGCATGTGGCGTGGGAGCGGGCTGGCCCCGCGATGCGTTGCTGGCTGATTACAGCCCGTTGCGCGCCTTGAACTCGCGACGACGACGGTGCAGCACCGGCTCGGTGTAGCCGTTCGGCTGCTTGGCACCCTCTACAACCAGCTCGATTGCCGCCTGGAACGCGATGTTGTCATCGAAGTTCGGCGCCATCGGGCGGTACAGGGCGTCACCGGCGTTCTGCTTGTCGACCACCGCGGCCATGCGCTTGAGGCTTTCCAGCACCTGCTCCTGGGTGACCACGCCGTGGCGCAGCCAGTTGGCCAGCAACTGGGCCGAGATGCGCAGGGTGGCGCGGTCTTCCATCAGGCCGACATCGTTGATGTCTGGCACCTTCGAGCAACCCACGCCCTGGTCGATCCAGCGCACCACGTAGCCGAGAATGCCCTGGGCATTGTTGTCCAGCTCGTTGCGGATCTCGTCGGCCGACCAGTTGGTGTCGGCGGCCAGCGGGATGGTCAGGATATCGTCGACCGAGGCCGGGGTACGTGAAGCCAGCTCGCGCTGACGGGCCTGCACGTCGACCTTGTGGTAGTGCAGGGCGTGCAGGGTGGCGGCGGTCGGCGAAGGTACCCAGGCGGTGTTGGCGCCGGCCAGCGGGTGGGCGATCTTCTGCTCGAGCATGGCGGCCATCAGGTCGGGCATGGCCCACATGCCCTTGCCGATCTGCGCGCGGCCTTGCAGGCCGGTGGCCAGGCCCACGTCGACGTTGTTGTTCTCGTAGGCGCCGATCCACTTCTCGTTCTTCATGGCGCCCTTGCGCACCACGGCGCCGGCTTCCATCGAGGTGTGGATTTCGTCACCGGTGCGGTCAAGGAAGCCGGTGTTGATAAACACCACGCGTTCGGCGGCGGCCTTGATGCAGGATTTGAGGTTGACCGTGGTGCGGCGCTCCTCGTCCATGATGCCGACCTTGACGGTGTTGCGCTTCATGCCCAGCAGGTCTTCGACGCGGCTGAAGATCTCGGCGGCGAAGGCCACTTCCTCCGGGCCGTGCATCTTCGGCTTGACGATGTACACGCTGCCGCTGCGGGTGTTCTTGCGGCTGGTGTTGCCGTTGAGGTTGTGCAGGGCGATCAGGTTGGTGAACAGGCCGTCCTGGATACCCTCGGGGATCTCGTTGCCCTGGGCGTCGAGAATTGCCGGGTTGGTCATCAGGTGACCTACGTTGCGCACGAACAGCAGCGAGCGACCGTGCAGGGTGACGCTGCCACCGTTCGGTGCGGCGTACTCGCGGTCCGGGTTCATGGTGCGGGTGAAGGTCTTGCCGCCCTTGCTGACGCTCTCGGCCAGGTCGCCTTTCATCAGGCCCAGCCAGTTGCGGTAGACGATCACCTTGTCGTCGGCGTCGACGGCGGCGACCGAGTCTTCGCAGTCCATGATGGTGGTCAGTGCCGACTCCATCAGGATGTCCTTCACGCCGGCGGCGTCGGTGCTGCCGACCGGGGTGCTGGCATCGACCTGGATCTCGAAGTGCAGGCCGTTGTGCTTGAGCAGCACGGCGGTCGGCGCCTTCGCGTCGCCATGGAAACCGATCAGCTGGGCGTCGTCGCGCAGGCCGCTGTTGCTGCCGCCCTTGAGGGCGACTACCAGCTTGCCGTCTTCGATGCGGTAGCCGGTGGAGTCGACGTGGGAGCCGGCGGCCAGTGGCGCGGCTTCGTCGAGGAAGGCGCGGCCGAAGGCGATGACCTTGTCGCCGCGCAGCTTGTTGTAACCCTGGCCTTTCTCGGCGCCGCCCTCATCGCTGATGACATCGGTGCCGTAGAGGGCGTCGTACAGCGAACCCCAGCGGGCGTTGACGGCGTTCAGGGCGAAGCGGGCGTTCATCACCGGCACCACCAGCTGCGGGCCGGCCATGTGGGCGATTTCTTCGTCGACGTTCTGCGTGGTGGCCTGGAAGTCGTCGACTTGTGGCAGCAGGTAGCCGATTTCCTCGAGGAATGCCTTGTAGGTCACCGCGTCATGGGCCTGGCCCTGGCGTGCCTGGTGCCAGGCGTCGATCTTGGCTTGCAGCTCGTCGCGCTTGGCGAGCAGGGCTTTGTTCTTTGGAGCGAGGTCTTTAATGATCTCTGCCGCCCCGGCCCAGAACTTGTCGGCTTCGATGCCGGTTCCAGGGATCGCTTCGTCGTTGACGAAGTCGTACAGGGCCTTGGCGACCTGAAGGCCACCGACTTGAACGTATCCAGTCATTGCTTGCCTCACCTCTGCTCAGCTATTTCGCTTTCGCTCTTCTGTATTAAGCCTGTAGCGCTTCTCTAAACACGGCACCAGTGCGTGCCCGCGTGCTCCGGGGCGGCTGGGTGCGGCTCGCCAGACGGGCCGGCGGGCGGTTGGCGTATTTTCACAGGCGCCTTGGCAGACATCGAAACGACGTTTTGTAGTCCGCGTCGGCGCATACTACATGAAGCAGCAGGCAGGTGAACATCAGACTAAAAGCGTCGCTCTGCGACCGGTTGGTCGCATGGGGTCACGCTGGGAGACGCCATGTTCGCAAAAAACAGGTGGATTGTTCCAGATAAATCTTGAAACAGTACACGATTACTTGCCGTGACTGTCCTGCGGCAGGTTGCCGCGCCTTGCCTATACTGATTCGATCCCCGTATTCCGGTCGCCTGGGGCGGCCTTCGCAGACGAATGAAGGAGTGGCCCGTGGACCATCTCGTACTCACCGTGATCGCCCCGGACAAGGCCGGGCAGGTCGAGCGTATCGCCCAGTGCATCGCCGATCACAATGGCAACTGGCTGGAAAGCCGCATGTCGCGCATGGCCGGGCAGTTCGCCGGGATCTTGCGGGTGGCGGTGCCGGCGGAGACCTACGCCGAACTGGTCGAGTCGCTGCAGAAACTGGGCGACCACGGCATCCGTGTGCTCATCGCCGAAAGCGGGATCGAGCCATCCTGCACCTGGAAACCGATCGCCATGGAACTGGTGGGCAACGACCGGCCGGGTATTGTTCGTGATATCACCCGCTTGCTGGCCGAGCAAGGGGTGAACGTGGAGCGCTTGAGTACCGAGGTGCGGCCGGCGCCGATGAGCAGTGAGCCGTTGTTCCATGCCGATGCGTTGCTGGCGTTGCCGTTGACCTTGTCGCTGGACGATCTGCAGGCGCGGCTTGAGAGCCTGGCGGATGATCTGATGGTGGAGTTGTGGCTGCGGCCGGAAGATTGATTCGAGATCGTCGGGGCTGCTTTGCAGCCCTTTTCGCGGCACAAGGCCGCTCCTACAGAGGACTGCATGCCCTTGTAGGAGCGGCCTTGTGCCGCGAACGGGGTGCGCAGCGCCCCCGGCGGTTATCCCTATTTATCGGGGATGCCCCTGTGGATAACCTGGGGGCGCTCCCCGCCAGCCCAGTAGTCACGAGGCCTGGCGAGATTTGAGCAAAAAACGTCCACTATTCAGTAGCTTGTGCACAAACGCCGGGGACGAGGGTGTGGATAACCTTTGGAGCGCTTGCTGTAGGCCACGTCCCCCGTGGCCTTCAGCAATATGATCATTTTTTGATCAGGCGCGCTTGCGCAAACTCAGCCAGGCATCGACGCTGTAGACAGCCAGCCCCGCCCAGATAAAGGCGAACGCCACCAAGGTGCTCGACGACAGGTGTTCGTCGAACAGCAGCACTGCCTGCAGCAGCACCAGGGTCGGTGCCAGGTACTGCAGGAAGCCCAGCGTGGTATAGGGCAGGTGGCGTGCAGCGGCGTTGAAGCACACCAGCGGTACCAGTGTCACCGGGCCGGCGGCGATCAGCCACAGCGCTTCGCTGCTGCTGAAGAACTCAGGGCTGGCGCTGCTGGCCGTCGGGTGCAGCAACAACCAGCCGATGGCAATGGGCACCAGCATCCAGGTCTCGACCACCAGCCCCGGCAGCGCCGCCACCGGTGCCTGCTTGCGGATCAAGCCATAGAAGCCGAACGACAGCGCCAGGGCCAGCGACACCCAGGGCAGGCTGCCGACCTGCCACACCTGCTGCGCCACGCCCAGGGCCGCCAGGACCACCGCCAGCCATTGCAGGCGGCGCAGGCGCTCGCCGAGCAGCAGCATTCCCAGCAGCACGTTGATCAGCGGGTTGATGTAGTAGCCCAGGCTGGCCTCGAGCATGCGCCCGTTGTTCACCGCCCACACGTAGGTCAGCCAGTTGCCGGCGATCAGCGCACCGCTGAGCGCGAGGATCGCCAGGCGCCGCGGGTTGTCGCGCAGTTCGCGCCACCAGCCGGGGTGTTTCCACACCAGCAGCAGGAGCGAGCCGAACAGGGCCGACCAGAGCACGCGGTGGACGATGATTTCCACCGCCGGAACGCTCTGGATCGCTTTGAAGTACAGGGGGAACAGGCCCCAGATGATGTAGGCGCCGAGGCCCAGGAGGTACCCGCGGCGCGGGTTGGCGGCGTGCATGCAGAATCCTTGCTTAGGTAGCTAAATAAAGCGACGCCTATTGTAGACAGACCTCGGCCTGGACCTAGAACAATTTCAACGGTTGTTCATCGAGCGCGGCGATCTGCTCGCGCAGGGCCAGGATCTGATCGCCCCAGTAGCGCGGCTGGCCGAACCAGGGGAAGCTCGGCGGGAACGCCGGATCGTCCCATCGCCGCGCCAGCCAGGCGCTGTAGTGCAACTGGCGCAGGGCGCGCAGCGGCTCGATCAGGGCCAGCTCACGCGGGTCGAAGTCGTGGAATTCGTTGTAGCCGTCAATCAGTTCGGCCAGCTGGCCGAGACGCTCTTCGCGGCTGCCGGCGAGCATCATCCACAGGTCCTGGACGGCCGGGCCCATGCGGCAGTCGTCGAGGTCGACCACGTGGTAAACGTCGTCACGGTGCATCAGGTTGCCGGGGTGCAGGTCACCGTGCAGGCGGATCGGCTGGTACGAGGTGCGAGCGTAGATGTCCTCGACCCGCTTGAGCAGGTCGCGGGCCACCGATTCGTAGGCCGGCAGCAACTCGCGGGGCACGAAGTCGCCGTCAAGCAGGGTCTTGAGCGAGGCATGGCCAAAGTTGTCCACAGCCAGGGCTTCACGGTGCTCGAAGGGTTTGGTCGCGCCTACCGCGTGCAGGCGCCCGAGCAACTGCCCTAGGCGATAGAGCTGGTCGAGGTTGCCCGGCTCCGGGGCATGGCCGCCACGGCGGGGGAACAGGGTGAAGCGAAAGCCCTGGTGCTCGAACAGGGAGCGCCCCTCGTGCAGCAGCGGAGCTACCACGGGCACTTCGCACTCGGCCAGCTCGCGGGTGAAGGCGTGCTCCTCGAGGATCGCCGCGTCGCTCCAGCGCCCTGGGCGATAGAACTTGGCGATCAGCGGCTGCGCGTCCTCGATGCCCACCTGGTAGACGCGGTTCTCGTAGCTGTTGAGCGCCAGCACCCGTGCATCGCTTAGAAAGCCGAGGCTTTCCACGGCGTCCAGCACGAGGTCGGGGGTGAGGGTGTCGAAGGGGTGGGACATGAGAGGCTCCGGTCGCTGGGACTGCGGCCTGCATGTTACCCCAATCCCAAGGCTGACCCGATCACCCAGTCCTTTAGGCTGCGCTGTTGCACAGTGAGCCAAGTTGCATGAATCAACAGCGTGGGAGCGGGCTTGCCCCGCGATCCGGGCGCGCAGCGCACGGCCAGGCTAGACCGGCACCCCGAGCAACACGAACGACGGATGAAACTGCACCCGCAGGGCGCTCCCCGGCTGGACCTGCCGTTGCGCCAGCCAAGCCGCCTCGGCGATGGCGCACAAGGTCTGGCCATTGCCCAGCGCGAGGCGCACCTCGCCCGGCCCGCCCTGTTCAATCAGCACCTCTTCGACCTTGACCTTCAGGCAGTTGCTCCCAGGCTCCGGCGTCTCATCCGCGTCCAGCAACCGTACCCAGCCGGCCTTGAGCAGCGCCACCACCGTCCCCCCCAGCGCCAGCTCCAGCCGCTCGGTACTGCCCTGGGTGATCAAGGCCTCGATCTCCAGCCCGCCGCCCAGGTCCAGGCTGATGCGGTCATGCCGGCCTTCGCGGCGCAGCCCGCTGATCCGCCCCTGCAACTGGTTGCGCGCACTGGTACGGAGCATCAGTCGGCCGAGCAGATCGAGGTCGCTGCTGTCCTCGGCGGACTCGAGAATCTCCGCCTGCAGTGCCTGCAGGCGCTGGTACAGGCGCAGCACTCGCTCGCCTTCGGCGGACAGCCGTGCGCCACCGCCGCCGCGGCCGCCGGTGCTGCGTTCCACCAGGGGCTGCGCCGCCAGGTTGTTGAGTTCGTCGATGGCATCCCAGGCGGCCTTGTAGCTGATGCCGGCGGCCTTGGCGGCGCGGGTGATCGAGCCCTGTTCGGCGACATGCTGCAACAGGGCGATGCGCTGTGGACGGCGGACAATGTGCTGGGTGAGCAGGGCTGGCAGGGACATGGGCGGGCATCGGGTGTGGTGTAGGTCCCGCGACGTTGCCGCCGTCACCGGGGCAAGTCAAGCCTGGCCCGGCCTGGGCGTGCGCGCCAGGCAGTAGATGTCGACCCGCCGGGCGCCGGCCTGGCGCAGCAGCCGGGCGATGGCCTGGGCGGTCGCCCCGGTGGTCAGCACGTCATCGACCAGTGCCAGGTGCAGGCCGTCGAGCTCGCTGCCGGGGGCAAGGGCGAAGGCCTGGCGCAGGTTGCGTTGCCGGGCCCGGGCGCCGAGGGCCTGCTGCGCCGGGGTATCGCGCACACGCAGGAGCAGGCGCTCGTCACAGGGCAGGTGCAGTTGCCCGGCGAGCCAGCGGGCGAGCATCGCCGCCTGGTTGAAGCCGCGCTGGCGCAGTCGACGCCTGGCCAGCGGCACCGGCAACAGGCGGTCCGGCCGTGGCAGGTCTTCGTCGTAGCGGTGCGTCAGGCTGTGGCCGAGCAACTGCGCCAGCAACCGCCCCAGCGGCCACTGACTGTTGTGCTTGAAACGGCTGACCAGGGTGTCGATGGGAAAACCGTATTGCCACGGCGCGATCACTTGGCTGAATGCGGGAGGGCGGCGGCTGCAACCGCCGCAGAGAAGGCCGTCGATGGCCAGGGGCAGCGCGCAACGGCGGCACTGCTCGTCCAGCCAGGGCAGCGCCTGCTCGCAAGCGATGCACAAGGGATAGGGCTGCTCGGCAGGCTCGTCGCAGAGTAAACAGAATTGATCGATATTTGTACAGATGTAAACCAGCTTGTTCTTGATTGGTTGACAGTGCATGAGGCCTTCCGTAACTATGCGAGCTATCCGTGATGCGCTGGAGGGTTTTCCTGTCCCGGCGTCAGTCAGACCATAGATAAGGAAACGCCGATGAGCGCCAGCGCAATTGCAACCACACGTCACGACTGGTCCCTGGCCGAGGTCAAGGCCCTGTTCCAGCAGCCGTTCAACGACTTGCTGTTCCAGGCCCAGACCGTGCACCGCGCGCACTTCGACCCCAATCGCGTGCAGGTTTCCACGCTGTTGTCGATCAAGACCGGCGCCTGTCCGGAAGATTGCAAATATTGTCCACAGTCCGGTCACTACAACACCGGGCTGGAAAAGCAGAAGCTGATGGAAGTGCAGAAAGTGCTGGAGGAGGCCGCCCGGGCCAAGGCCATCGGTTCAACCCGCTTCTGCATGGGCGCGGCGTGGAAGCACCCGTCGGCCAAGGACATGCCCTACGTGCTGGAGATGGTCAAAGGGGTCAAGGCCATGGGCCTGGAAACCTGCATGACCCTCGGCAAACTCGACCAGGAGCAGACCCAGGCCCTGGCCCAGGCCGGCCTTGACTACTACAACCACAACCTCGACACCTCGCCGGAGTTCTACACCAGCATCATCACCACCCGCACCTACAGCGAGCGTCTGCAGACCCTGGCCTACGTGCGCGATGCCGGCATGAAGATCTGCTCCGGCGGTATCCTCGGCATGGGCGAGTCGCTGGACGACCGCGCAGGCCTGCTGATCCAGCTGGCCAACCTGCCCGAGCACCCGGAGTCGGTGCCGATCAACATGCTGGTCAAGGTCGCCGGCACGCCGCTGGCCGATGAAGAGGACGTCGACCCGTTCGACTTCATCCGCATGCTGGCCGTGGCCCGGATCCTCATGCCCAAGTCCCATGTGCGCCTGTCGGCCGGCCGCGAGCAGATGAACGAGCAGATGCAGGCCCTGGCGTTCATGGCCGGCGCCAACTCGATCTTCTACGGCGAGAAACTGCTGACCACCGGCAACCCGCAGGCCGACAAGGACATGCAGCTGTTCGCCCGCCTCGGCATTCAGCCGGAGGCCCGTGAGGAGCACGCCGACGAAGTGCACCAGGCCGCCATCGAGCAGGCGCTGGTCGAGCAGCGCAGCAGCGAGTTGTTCTACGACGCAGCCTCGGCCTGAGCATGGCCTTCGATCTCGCCGCGCGCCTGGCCGAACGGCGTGCCGCCGACCTGTACCGCCAGCGACCACTGCTTGAAAGCCCGCAGGGGCCGCAGGTGGTGGTCGATGGCCAGCCGCTGCTGGCCTTCTGCAGCAACGACTACCTGGGCCTGGCCAATCATCCCGAGGTGATCAAGGCCTGGCGCGACGGCGCCGAGCGCTGGGGTGTCGGTGGCGGTGCCTCGCACCTGGTGATCGGCCACAGCACCCCGCACCATGAGGTGGAGGAGGCACTGGCCGAGCTGACGGGCCGGCCGCGCGCGTTGCTGTTCTCCACCGGCTACATGGCCAACCTCGGTGCGATCACCGCGCTGGTCGGGCAGGGCGACACGGTGTTGCAGGACCGCCTCAACCACGCCTCCCTGCTCGACGGCGGCCTGCTCAGCGGCGCCCGCTTCAGCCGCTACCTGCACAACGATCCGGCCAGCCTGGCCAGCCGCCTGGGCAAGGCCACCGGCAATACCCTGGTGGTCACCGACGGCGTGTTCAGCATGGACGGCGACTGCGCCGACCTGCCGGCCCTGGCCAGGGAGGCCCGCGCACGCGGTGCCTGGTTGATGGTCGACGATGCCCATGGCCTGGGGACCTTGGGCGCCAATGGCGGTGGCCTGGTCGAGCATTGCGGCCTGGGTGTCGAGGATGTGCCGGTGCTGATCGGCACGCTGGGCAAGGCCTGCGGTACCTCCGGCGCCTTCGTCGCCGGTAGCGAGGAACTGATCGAGGCGCTGGTGCAGTTCGCCCGGCCCTATATCTACACCACCAGCCAGCCACCGGCGCTGGCCTGCGCCACGCTCAAGGCCCTGGACTTGCTGCGCCGCGAACACTGGCGGCGCGAGCACCTGGCCGCGCTGATCCGGCAGTTCCGCACGGGCGCTGAGCAGATCGGCCTGACCCTGATGGACAGCCATACGGCGATCCAGCCGATCCTGATCGGCGATGCGGCCCGGACGCTGGCGTTGTCCCGCCTGTTGCGTGAGCGCGGGTTGCTGGTCACGGCGATTCGCCCACCCACCGTGCCCGCCGGCAGCGCCCGCTTGCGGGTGACCCTGAGCGCCGCCCACAGTGAGGCGCAGGTCCAGCTATTGTTGAATGCATTGGCCGAGTGTTATCCACAGCTGGAGTCCGCCGATGCGTAACCGACTGATCCTCCTGCCCGGCTGGGGCCTGGGCACCGCTTCACTGGAGCCGCTGGCCGCCAGCCTGCGCGCCCAGGATCCACGCCTGCAGGTCGAGCTGATGCCGCTACCTGAATTGGCCGACAGCGATGTCCAGGCCTGGGTCGAGCATCTGGACCGCAAGCTGCCGACCGACGTGTGGCTGGGCGGCTGGTCGCTCGGCGGCATGCTCGCCAGCGCTCTGGCGCACAAGCGCGGCGACCACTGTTGCGGCTTGCTCACCCTGGCCAGCAATCCCTGCTTCGTGGCCCGGCCGGACTGGCCGCACGGCATGCCCGCCGATACCTTCGGCACCTTCCTGGACGGCTGCCGCAGTCACACCCATGTCACCCTCAAGCGCTTCCGCACCCTGTGCAGCGAGGGCGCGCAGCAACCCCGCACCTTGCTGCGGCAGCTGGGGGTGGGCGTGCCCGACACCGATCCGCTGTACCTGGCCATCGGGCTGGAAGTACTGGCCAGCCTCGATACCCGCACTGCCCTGGAGCAATACGGCGGCCCGCAGCTGCACCTGTTCGCCGGCAGTGACGCGCTGGTGCCGGTGGAAGCGGCCCAGGCCCTGAGCGACCTGCTGCCCGACGTGGAAGTCGGTCTGGTCGAAGACAGTTCCCACGCCTTCCTGCTGGAGTATCCCCAGGAGCTGGCGGCGGGCATCAAGAGTTTCCTGCATGAGAGTGGCGATGACTGACCTTTCCCAGCCCACCCTGCCCGGCGCGTTGCCGGACAAGCGCCAGGTGGCGGCTTCGTTTTCCCGCGCTGCGGCCAGCTACGACAGCGTCGCGGCCTTGCAGCGCGCCGTGGGCATCGCGCTGCTGGAAAAGCTGCCCAGCGGCCTCGCGCCTGAGCGCTGGCTGGACATGGGCAGCGGTACCGGCCACTTCAGCCGGGTGCTGGCCGAGCGCTTCGCGGATGCGGGCGGCGTTGCGGTGGATATCGCCGAAGGGATGCTGCGCCATGCCCGCGAGCAGGGCGGCGCCCGGCATCATGTGGCGGGCGACGCCGAGCGCCTGCCGTTGCGCGATGACAGTATTGATCTGTTGTTCAGCAGCCTGGCGGTGCAGTGGTGCGGCCAGTTCTCCAGCGTTTTGGACGAGGCGCGGCGGGTGCTGCGCCCCGGCGGCGTGCTGGCCTTCAGCAGCCTGTGCGTGGGCACTCTCGATGAATTGCGCGCCAGCTGGCAGGCCGTGGATGGCATGGTGCACGTCAATCGCTTCCGGCGTTTCGAGGATTACCAGCGCCTGTGCGGTGACAGCGGGCTGGAATTGATCGATCTGGAGCGGCGTCCCCACGTGCTGCATTATCCCGACGTGCGCAGCCTGACCCATGAGCTCAAGGCACTGGGCGCGCACAACCTCAATCCGGGGCGGCCGTCGGGGCTCACCGGGCGGGCGCGGATGCAGGGCCTGTTGCAGGCCTACGAACAGTACCGCCAGGTGCAAGGCCTGCCGGCCACCTACCAGGTGGTCTACGGCGTCTTGCGCAAGCCGTTGGACGGGGAGCAGTGACATGAGCCAGGCCTATTTCATTGCCGGCACCGACACCGATGTCGGCAAGACCACCATCGCCGCGGGTTTGCTGCATGCGGCGCGGCAACTGGGGTTGAGCACCCTGGCGGCCAAGCCGGTGGCGTCCGGGTGCGTGGTGACGGCCAAGGGGCTGCGCAACAGCGACGCCCTGGCGCTGATCGACGAAAGCTCGGTCAAGTTGTCCTATGAAGCAGTCAACCCCTTCGCCTTCGAGCCGGCAATCGCCCCGCATGTGGCGGCCCGCGAGGCCGGGGTGGCGCTGAGCGTGCCGGCGCTGCGCGATGCCATGCAGCAGGTGCTGGCGCAAAATGCCGACTTCACCTTGATCGAAGGCGCCGGTGGCTGGCGCGTGCCGTTGTCCGACCATGCCAACCTGTCGGACCTGGCCATTGCCTTGAAGCTGCCGGTGATCCTGGTGGTGGGCGTACGGCTTGGGTGCATCAACCACGCCTTGCTCAGTGCCGAAGCCATCGCCCGGGACGGCCTGCAACTGGCGGGATGGGTGGCGAACATCGTCGATCCGCGTACATCGCGCCTGGAAGAAAACCTGTCCAGCCTGGCCGAGCGCCTGCCCGCGCCCTGCCTGGGGCGGGTGCCTTGGTTGAAGCAGGCTGGCGCGGAGGCAGTGGCTGCGCATTTGCAACTGGACCTGCTGGATTAGGCCTTTGCCTATTGGCTGGCACTAGGCTATTAGGGATTTAAACGGGCCTTTTTCCCTGTCTGCTGCTTTAATAAGGCCTGTTCATCATCCAGCGTCATGGAGTCCTGACATGGAAATCAATGCGAACTCCGCCTTCTACGCGGGCCTGGGTGCCATCCAGAATGGCCAGAACCGTGTCGACCAGGCCGCCCAGCAGATTGCCAGCGGCGCTGTCGAGCGAGGCACCAGCGGGCAATCCACTGAATACCAGGCCGAGCGCCTGCGCGGTGTAGACCGCAGCCAGCAGTTGGACCTGGCCACCAGCACCGTGCAACTGGCCCTGGGCAAGCACGAAGTCGAACTCGGCGTCAAAGTCGCCAAGGCTTCCGATGAAATGCTCGGTCGGTTCATCGACACCTACGTCTGACCCGCTGAATCACATTCGCTTACTTCGCGGGGCAAGCCCGCTTCCATTCGTGGGAGCGGGCTTGCCCCGCGATGCGTTTAAGGGTGTTTGGCGTAAATGTCATATTCGGCGGCATAAACGCCATCGTTCACCCACCTTGACAGCGAGGCCACCTAAACGTAAGTTTCAAACAACTGTTTGACCGAAAGCCGCCAAGAGCTGGTCGGTATCCGCGGTCTCCCCACCGAACTCATCACAGAGGTTCATCGCAATGCCTGATTACAAAGCCCCCTTGCGTGATATCCGCTTCGTCCGCGACGAGCTGCTCGGCTATGAGGCGCACTATCAGAGCCTGCCGGGCTGCCAGGACGCCACGCCCGACATGGTCAACGCGATCCTGGAAGAAGGCGCGAAATTCTGTGAGCAGGTCCTGGCCCCGCTGAACCGTGTCGGCGACCTCGAAGGCTGCACCTGGAGCGAGTCGGGCGTGAAGACACCGACCGGCTTCAAGGAAGCCTATGAGCAGTTCGTCGAGGGTGGCTGGCCGAGCCTGGCCCATGACATCGAGCACGGCGGCCAGGGCCTGCCCGAGTCGCTGGGCCTCACGCTCAGCGAAATGGTTGGCGAATCGAACTGGTCGTGGGGCATGTACCCAGGCCTGTCCCACGGCGCGATGAACACCATCTCCGAGCACGGCACTCCCGAGCAGCAAGAGACTTATCTCACCAAGCTGGTATCCGGCGAGTGGACCGGCACCATGTGCCTGACCGAGCCGCACTGCGGCACCGACCTGGGGATGCTGCGCACCAAGGCCGAACCTCAGGCCGACGGCAGCTACAAGGTTTCCGGCACCAAGATCTTCATCTCGGCCGGTGAACACGACATGGCCGACAACATCGTCCACATCGTCCTGGCCCGCCTGCCCGATGCCCCTGCCGGCACCAAGGGCATCTCGCTGTTCATCGTGCCGAAGTTCCTGCCCAACGCCGAAGGCGGCGCGGGCGAGCGCAACGGCGTGAGCTGCGGCTCCCTCGAGCACAAGATGGGCATCCACGGCAACGCCACCTGCGTGATGAACTTCGACGGCGCCACCGGTTACCTGATCGGCCCGGCCAACAAGGGCCTGAACTGCATGTTCACCTTCATGAACACTGCTCGCCTGGGCACCGCGCTGCAAGGCCTGGCCCACGCCGAAGTGGCGTTCCAGGGTGGCCTGAAGTACGCCCGTGACCGCCTGCAGATGCGCTCGCTGACCGGCCCGAAAGCACCAGAAAAAGCCGCTGACCCGATCATCGTCCACCCGGATGTGCGTCGCATGCTGCTGACCATGAAGGCCTTCGCCGAAGGCAACCGTGCGATGGTGTACTTCACCGCCAAGCAGGTGGACATCGTCAAGTACAGCCAGGACGAGGAAGAGCGCAAGAAGGCCGACGCCCTGCTGGCCTTCCTGACCCCGATCGCCAAGGCGTTCATGACCGAAGTCGGCTTCGAAGCCGCCAACCACGGCGTGCAGATCTACGGCGGCCACGGCTTCATCGCCGAGTGGGGCATGGAGCAGAACGTGCGCGACAGCCGTATCTCCATGCTGTACGAAGGCACCACCGGCATCCAGGCCCTCGACCTGCTCGGCCGTAAAGTGCTGATGACCCAAGGCGAGGCGCTCAAGGGCTTCACCAAGATCGTCCACAAGTTCTGCCAAGGGCAGGAAGGCAACGCCGCCACCAAGGAGTTCGTCGAGCCACTGGCCGCGATCAACAAGGAGTGGGGCGAGCTGACCATGAAGATCGGCATGGCCGCGATGAAGGACCGCGAGGAAGTGGGTGCCGCTTCGGTGGACTACCTGATGTACTCCGGCTACGCGTGCCTGGCCTACTTCTGGGCCGACATCGCCCGCCTGGCCGCCGAGAAACTGGCAGCCGGCACCAGCGAAGAGGCGTTCTACACCGCCAAGCTGCAGACCGCGCGCTTCTACTTCCAGCGCATCCTGCCGCGTACCCGCAGCCACGTCGCGGCGATCCTGTCCGGCGCCGACAACCTGATGGCTATGAAGGAAGAAGACTTCGGTCTGTCCATCTAAACTGGTTGGTTGTACCAAAAACCGCCTGCCCTCACCGGCAGGCGGTTTTTTTTCGCCCGGGTTTTTACACGAACCCCCTGTAGGAGCGGCCTTGTGCCGCGAAAGGGCCGCAAAGCGGCCCCGGCGATCTTTGTTTCCTGGGGCCGCTGCGCAGCCCCTTCGCGGCACAAGGCCGCTCCTACACGGATCGCGCGAAATCAGGAATGTCGCATCCAGTAACGAGAAAGTCTCAAGCTTGGCCCCTGATCTGCCGTTAAAGCGGGCATCTGTATTCATCTATTCATGTGCACTGCCGATGAAGTAGGGGCACAATGCCATTATTGATCTGCCGGGTCGGAGATTACCCTTGTTTCGTCTATCCGCTGTACGCGCGAGCCACTTCCTGCCTTCGCTGATTCTGTTGCTGGCAGGGCTTGCGGCAGCCTATGTGAGGGACCTCAGCGTCTTCTTCACATCGCTGTTCAACGTTCTACCCACCTTGGTGCTGTTGCTGGGGGGCGCCTACTGCGCCGTGTACCGCCGCCAGCGCGAGCTGTTCCTGATGGTCACGGTGTACGTCGCCTATTTCCTGCTCGATACCCAGACCGACTTCTACCGCGACAATGGCCGGGTCCGCGAGGATGCGGCGGTGATCTTCCACCTGGTGTGCCTGCTGCTGCCGGCATTGTTCGGCCTGTACGGGGCGTGGCAGGAACGCACCCACCTGGCCCAGGACCTGCTGGCGCGCTTCGCCGTGCTGTTCGCCGTGAGCAGCGTTGCGGTGGCGCTGGAGCAGAGTTTTCCCGAGGCGCTGCTGGGCTGGCTGGCCGAGATCCGCTGGCCCGCGCTGCATGGTCAGTGGATGAGCCTGATCCAGCTGGCCTACCCCTTGTTCCTGGCGGTGTTCATCCTGCTGGTGGTGCAGTACCTGCGTGAGCCAAGGCCCTTGCATGCCGCGCAGATCATCGGCCTGATCGGCATCTTCTGGATGCTGCCCAAGACCTTCATCCTGCCGTTCACCCTGAACATCATGTGCAGCCAGGTGATGCTGATGATCGCCGCCGCGGTGTCCCACGAGGCCTACCAGATGGCCTTCCGCGACGAACTGACCGGCCTGCCCGGGCGGCGCGCCCTGAACGAGCGCATGCAGCGCCTGGGGCGCAACTATGTGATCGCCATGACCGACGTCGACCACTTCAAGAAATTCAACGACACCCACGGCCACGATGTCGGCGACCAGGTACTGCGCCTGGTCGCCAGCCGCCTGTCCAAGGTGACCGGCGGCGGGCGCGCCTACCGTTACGGTGGCGAGGAATTCGCCCTGGTATTCGCCGCCAAGACCGCCGAAGAGTGCCTGCCGCACCTGGAGGCGGTGCGCGAGATGATCGCCAACTACGCCATCCAGTTGCGTGACCAGAACAGCCGTCCGCAGGATGATTCCGCGGGTCGCCAGCGCCGTGTCGGAGGGGCCAATACCACGGTGTCGGTAACCATCAGCATCGGCGTGGCCGAGCGCCAGGCCGAGCACCGCAACCCCGACGAAGTGCTCAAGTCCGCCGACCAGGCGCTGTACAGCGCCAAGGGCGCGGGGCGCAACTGTGTCATGACCTTCGGCCAGCAGTCGCGGCGCGGCGCCGTGCGCATGGCGTGAATTTTCGTGTGACCATGTAAGACTATTCGGTCGCATGATGACCCTATGTCTCGTAAAAGTTGTTCGGTTACACTGCGGTCATCCCAGTGCCGCGGCCCCGACGGGCCGCTCCGACCCCGATAGCGAGAGGTTGTCATGGCTGAATATAAAGCGCCCCTGCGCGATATGCGCTTCGTCCTCAATGAAGTCTTCGACGTGGCCACGCTCTGGTCGCAACTGCCCGCCCTGGCCGAGGCCGTCGATGCGGACACGGCCATGGCCGTGCTGGAAGAGGCCGGCAAGGTCACCGGCAAGACCATCGCGCCGCTGAGCCGCGCCGCCGACGAAGAGGGCTGCCACTGGGACAACGGCTCGGTGCGTACCCCGGCAGGCTTCATCGAGGCCTACCAGACCTACGCCGAAGGGGGCTGGGTCGGCGTTGGCGGTGATCCGCTCTTCGGTGGCATGGGCATGCCCAAGGTCGTCTCGGCCCAGGTCGAGGAGATGGTCAACGCCTCGAGCCTGGCCTTCGGCCTGTACCCAATGCTGACCGCCGGCGCCTGCCTGTCGATCAACGCCCACGCCAGTGAAGCGCTCAAGGAACAGTACCTGCCGAACATGTACGCCGGCGTCTGGGCCGGTTCCATGTGCCTCACCGAACCCCACGCCGGTACCGACCTGGGTATCATCCGCACCAAGGCCGAACCCCAGGCTGACGGCAGCTACAAGGTCAGCGGCACCAAGATCTTCATCACCGGCGGCGAGCACGACCTCACCGAGAACATCATCCACCTGGTGCTGGCCAAGCTGCCGGATGCTCCGGCAGGCCCGAAAGGCATCTCGCTGTTCCTGGTGCCCAAGTTCCTGGTCAACCAGGACGGCAGCCTCGGCGCGCGCAACCCGGCCACTTGCGGCTCGATCGAGCACAAGATGGGCATCCAGGGCTCGGCCACCTGCGTGATGAACTTCGACGAAGCGGTCGGCTACATCGTCGGCGAGCCGAACAAGGGCCTGGCGGCCATGTTCACCATGATGAACTACGAGCGCCTGGGTGTCGGCATCCAGGGCCTGGCTTCGGCCGAGCGTTCTTACCAGAACGCCGTGGAGTACGCCCGCGACCGTCTGCAGAGCCGCGCCCCGACCGGCCCGCAGGCCAAGGACAAGGTGGCCGACCCGATCATCGTCCACCCGGACGTGCGCCGCATGCTGCTGACCATGAAGGCGCTGACCGAAGGCGGTCGCGCGTTCTCCACCTATGTGGCGATGCAGCTCGACAGCGCCAAGTACAGCGAAGACGCCGCGACCCGCAAGCGCAGCGAGGAGCTGGTGGCGCTGCTGACCCCGGTGGCCAAGGCCTTCCTCACCGACCTGGGCCTGGAGTGCACCGTGCATGGCCAGCAGGTCTTCGGTGGCCATGGCTACATCCGCGAATGGGGCCAGGAGCAGCTGGTGCGCGATGTGCGTATCACCCAGATCTACGAAGGCACCAACGGTATCCAGGCACTGGACCTGGTAGGCCGCAAGGTGGTGGCCAGCGGCGGCGCCTACTACACGCTGTTCGCCGACGAGATCCGCCAGTTCATCGCCACTGCCGGCGGCGAGCTGGGTGAATTCACCAAGCCGCTGGCGGCATCCCTTGACCAGCTCGATGAGCTGACCGCCTGGGTGCTGGACCAGGCCAAGGGCAACCCCAACGAAATCGGCGCGGCCTCGGTCGAGTACCTGCACGCATTCGGCTATGTCGCTTACGCCTACATGTGGGCATTGATGGCACGGGCGGCCAAGGCCGGTGAAGGGGATGCCGACTTCTACGGCGCCAAGCTGGGCACGGCACGGTTCTACTTCGCACGTTTGCTGCCACGGGTTCACTCGCTGGTGGCATCGGTGAAGGCGGGGAGCGAGTCGCTGTACCTGCTGGACGCTGCGCAGTTCTGACCATTTTTGGGGCTGCGTTGCAGCCCATCCGGCCGGTCCGACGCCTCGGCGAGGCCGCTCCTACAATGGGGATGCAATCCGTCTGTAGGGGCGGCCTTTTGTTTTATCAGGGCGGCGTGTTTGTGAATGGGCTGCTTTTGTAAGCTTTGGCTTACACGACGTGGTGACGTTTCGCCTCTTTCCTAAGATTGGATCCACGGTTACTCTTTCTTACATGGACGTAGCGCAGGACGCGCAATGGACAGAGCAGGACGCCTTACACGGAAGTAGCGCAGGAAGCGCGAAAAGCTAGAACAGGGACACGAAGGATTTCCTGCCAGGACGGCGGGATGATAGGGATGTCGAAGGGAAACAGTCTGGAAAACCCCGCTTAGGCGGGGTTTTCTTTGTGCGCGTGTTTTTCAGCCGAGCACGTCCAGAGGCGAGACGCCCAGCTGGCGCGGGTCGGCTTCTTCCTCCAGCAGGGTCCGCAGCAGCTCCACCGAAGCCTGCTGGCGCTGGGCATCGCGGAACACCAGGCCAACCTTCAGCGGCACCCGCGGCTCGCTCAGGGGCTTCCACAGCAGTTCCTGATCGTCCTGTGCGGCATCCTTGGCCCTGCCCGGCAGGATGGTTGCCAGCGCCGTGTGCGCCAGGCTGTCGAGGATCCCCGCCATGTTGTTCATCTCGGCCTGTACCTGGGGCCTGCGACCCTGGCTGGCCAGCTGCGCCTTCCAGATCTGGCGGATCTGGAACTCCTCGCCGAGCATCAGCATCGGCAGCTCCGCCGCCTGGCGGATCGAGACCTTCTTGAAGTCTTTGAGCGGGTGGGTCCTGGGGATCACCAGCTGCAGTTCATCCTCGTACAGCAGCAAACCATGCAGCCCGGGCTGGCGCGGCGGCAGGTAGCTGATGCCGATGTCCAGGCCGCCATTGAGCAGGCGCCGCTCGATCTCCGACCCCGACAGTTCATAGATCTGCACCACCAGATGCGGCTGGGCCTTGCGCACCCGTTCCAGCAACTGCGGCACCAGGCTTGGCCGCACGGTCTGCAGCACGCCGATGGCCAGGGTGCGCAGCGACTGGCCCTTGAAGTTGCCCATGGCTTCATGGGCCCGTTGCAGGCCGTCGAGCAGGGGCACGGCATGGTTGTACAGGGTGTGGGCGGCCAGCGTGGGCAGCAGGCGCTTGTTGCTGCGTTCGAACAGGCTCAGGTCGAGGCTGTGTTCCAGTTGGCGGATCTGCTGCGACAGTGCCGGCTGTGACAGTGACAGACGCTCGGCGGCACGGCCCACATGGCCCTCTTCGTAGACCGCGACGAAGTAACGCAGTTGGCGAAAATCCATAAGTGATACTTATCGAAAAAGCTGGAAAAACGAAATGGCCGGGAACCGACCGCAAGCCTAGTCTATCGCCGTATTCCAAAGGGTTACAGCGGCTATTCAGGCGATTGTTACCCCGGATGAAAAACACTTTTGATAGGCAAGGCAAAATATCCGATTCCGGCGCCAGACCGGAACCTTGACCGCCCACCCGTGATTGGCCGGAGCCCTGATGAACCTGTTCAACCTGCGCCGTTCGGCGCCCGCCGTCGCCGAGCCCAAGCGTGCTCCGGTGATCGAGCCGGCCGGCGCGCAGCTCTCCCGCGATCGGCTGATGCCCAGCACCGAGCGCGCGCCGCAGGTGTTCGTGCGTGGTCAGGGTTCCTGGCTGTGGGACAGCGAGGGGCACGCCTACCTGGACTTCACCCAGGGCTGCGCGGTCAACAGCCTGGGCCACAGCCCGAGCGTGCTGGTCAAGGCGCTGGGCAACCAGGCCCAGGCGCTGATCAATCCCGGCGCCGGCTATCACAGCCGCGGCCTGCTGAGCCTGGTCGAGCTATTGTGCCAGCGCACCGGCAGTGACCAGGCCTACCTGCTCAACAGCGGTGCAGAAGCCTGCGAGGGCGCGATCAAGCTGGCGCGCAAGTGGGGCCAGCTGCACCGCAACGGCGCCTATCACATCATCACCGCCAGCCAGGGCTGCCATGGTCGCACCCTGGGGGCCTTGTCGGCCTCCGACCCGCTGCCGTGCAACCGCTGCGAGCCCGGCCTGCCGGGCTTCAGCAAGGTGCCGTTCAACGACCTGGCGGCGCTGCACGCGGCGGTCGACTCGCGCACCGTGGCGATCATGCTCGAGCCGATCCAGGGAGAAGCCGGCGTGATTCCGGCCACCCGTGATTACCTCCAGGGTGTCGAGCGCCTGTGCCGTGAGCTGGGCATCCTGCTGATCCTCGATGAAGTACAGACAGGTGTAGGACGCTGCGGCGCCCTATTGGCAGAAGAGTCCTACGGCGTACGGGCCGACATCATCACCCTCGGCAAGGGCCTGGGCGGCGGCGTGCCCCTGGCGGCGCTACTGGCCCGTGGCCGCGCCTGCTGCGCCGAACCGGGCGAGCTGGAAGGCAGCCACCATGGCAACGCGCTGATGAGCGCCGCCGGGCTGGCCGTGTTGCAGACCGTGCTGGAGGCGGGCTTCTTCGAGCAGGTGCTGGACAGTGGCCGGCACCTGCGCGATGGCCTGAGCCGCCTGGCGGGTCGCTATGGCCAGGGCGAGGTGCGTGGCGAGGGGCTGCTGTGGGGCCTGCAACTGCGTGAAGACAGCGCGGCGCAACTGGTCGAGGCCGCGCTGCAGGAGGGCTTGCTGCTCAATGCGCCGCAGCCCGACGTGGTGCGGTTCTCGCCGGCGCTGACGGTGAGCAAGGGCAATATCGACGAGATGCTCCTGCGCCTGGCCCGGGCCTTCGCCCGCCTGCATGCCCAGCAGCACAACCGCCGCGAAGTGCCGGCCTGACCGGTTGCTCCGGCATACAGAATTTCAACGAACCGTCTGGCGTTCCTGCGCATCGCCCCTGGCCTGAAATACATGGCCCGGGGCGTTTTTTTTGCCCGGTGGAACCTCTGCCAGGCACGGCTAGTCTGTGTTGATACACCCTCAAGGAGCGCAGCACATGGACTTCATCCGCATCATCATCGCCATCATCCTGCCGCCGCTGGGCGTGTTCCTCCAGGTGGGGTTCGGTGGCGCGTTCTGGTTGAATATCCTGCTGACCTTGCTGGGCTATATCCCCGGGATCGTGCACGCGGTGTACATCATCGCCAAGCGCTAGGGGACACGCGGCCCCTGTAGGAGCGGCCTTGTGCCGCGAAAGGGCTGCAAAGCAGCCCCAGGTTCTCAGCGGTAAAGCAGATATCGCCGGGGCCGCTTCGCGGCCCTTTCGCGGCACAAGGCCGCTCCTACAGGGATGGCGTTGCCTGGCTTAGCAACCGGCAGTAGAACTTCCACTCCTCCTCGAGCGCATGCGCCAGGTTCGCCGCCTGGCGAAAGCCATGTCGCTCGCCCGCGTAGAAATGCCCCTCGGCCTCGATACCCTTGGCCTTGAGCGCTTCAAGCATGCTGCGGGTCTGCTCCGGCACCACCACCGCGTCCAGCTCACCCTGGAAGAAAATCACCGGCACCTTGATCTGCCCGGCGTGCAGCAGGGGCGTGCGCTGGCGATAACGCTCGGCATCGCGCCGGGGGTCGCCGATCAGCCAGTCCAGGTAGTCGCCTTCGAACTTGTGGGTGGCCCGGCCCAGCGCCTCGGGGTCGCTGACACCGTACAGGCTGGCGCCGCCGCGGAAGACGTCCCGGAAGGCCAGGGCGCAAAGGGTGGTGTAGCCGCCGGCGCTGCCGCCACGAATGAAGGCCTGATCAGGGTCGATCAGGCCCAGGCCGGCAAGATGGGCGACCGCCGCGCAGGCATCTTCCACATCACTCGCTCCCCAGTTCAGGTGCAGTGCCTGGCGGTAGGCGCGACCATAGCCGCTGCTGCCCCGGTAGTTGAGGTCGGCGACGGCAAAGCCGCGCTGGGTCCAGTACTGGATGCGCGGGTCGAGCACCGGGTAGCAGGCCGAAGTCGGGCCGCCGTGAATGAACACCACCAGCGGCGATGGCCCATCCGAGCCTTGCATGGCCGGGTAGAAGAATCCGTTGGCCTCGCCTTCGCCACTGGCGTAACGGATCGGCTGTGGGAGGCTGATGTCCTCGGCGGGCAGCACCTCGGCGCCACCTGCCAGCACCTGGACTTCGTGGCTGCGCCGGTCGATGGCGATCACGGCCGCTGGGCTGATCGGCGAGGCGGCTACGGCGTAGAGCTGTCCGTCATCCAGCGCCAGGCTACGGAAACGCGTGTACGCACTGGCATAACGCTCCACTTCGCCATCGGCGCGGCGCAGCCCCAGTTGCCCGAAACCGTCCTCGAACCAGCTGGCCAGATAGCTGACGGGGCCAAGGGCCAGCCAGGTGCTGGCGCCCAGTTGCCAGGGGGCGGCGGCATGGTCGGCGAGCGCGGCGGGCAGGCGTTGCCAGTGGCCGTCGAGTTCGCCCCAGGGCTGCCAGAAACCGTCGCGGTCGGACAGGCAATACAAGCGGCCTTGCTCATCGAAGCGTGGCTGTTGCAGCGATTCGTCCTGCCCGGCGATGCAGCGTGCCGGGCCCCAGGCGCCAGACGGTTCGCGTTCCCGGCACATCAGGCGGGTGACGGTCCAGGGTTGGGCCGGGCGGTCCCACTCGATCCAGGCCAGGCGTTCCCCATCGTGGCTCAGCGTGGGCGAGGCGTAGAAGTCGGCCCCTTCGGCCAGGATTTGTCGATGCTCCGGCGAGAGGCTCACCAGGCGATGCACGACCTGTTCGCCATGCTGCTCTTCGACGGCGAGCACCTGGCCGGCCTGCCACTGCACATCGCCATAGCGGCAGTCGTCGGCGTGGGTAAGCGGGCGCGGTGGGCTGCCATCCAGGGCCTGCAGGTAGACCTGTTGGTCCTTTTCGTTGACGAATACCAGCCCGTCGTCGCCCAGGCAGAAGCTGCCGCCACCGTACTCATAGACCCGGCTGCGCACACTGAATCCGTCCGGGGTCAGGCAGCGGGCCTGCTGATCGCGCCAGTGCCAGACCCGGCAGGCGCCATCGGCGGGGCGGAACTCGTTCCAGAACACACCTTGCGCGCCGACCTTGAGCTCGGCGAAGTCGGTGCCGGCGGCCACCGCCTGGGCGGCGCTGAACTCAGCCACGGGCGATGACATGGGAATTGCGCTCGTTGCGGAAGGTCATTTGTTCGATCTCCAGCGTTGCGTGTTCGGCCTCCTCGCGGGCCTTGAGGATGATGCCATGGTCCGGCGACTTGGCGCACACCGGGTCCGCCTTGCTGGCGTCGCCGGTGAGCATGAAGGCCTGGCAACGGCAGCCGCCGAAGTCCTTTTCCTTCTCGTCGCATGAGCGGCACGGTTCGGGCATCCAGTCATAGCCACGGAAGCGGTTGAAACCGAACGAGTCGTACCAGATATGCCGCAGGTCGTGGTCGCGCACATTGGGGAACTGCACCGGCAGCTGGCGCGCGCCATGGCAGGGCAACGCGGTGCCATCCGGCGTGATGGTCAGGAACAGGCTGCCCCAGCCGTTCATGCAGGCCTTGGGGCGCTCTTCGTAGTAGTCCGGGGTGACGAAGATCAGCTTGCACGGCTTGCCTTCGGCCTTGAGCTTGTCCCGGTACTCGTTGGTGATGCGCTCGGCCCTCTCCAGCTGGGCGCGGGTCGGCAGCAGGCCCAGGCGGTTGAGGTGCGCCCAGCCGTAGAACTGGCAGGTGGCCAGCTCTACGAAGTCGGCTTCAAGGGCCAGGCACAGCTCGATGATGCGGTCGATCTTGTCGATATTGTGCCGATGGGTGACGAAATTGAGCACCATCGGGTAGCCATGGGCCTTCACCGCCCGGGCCATCTCCAGCTTCTGCGCGAAGGCTTTCTTCGAGCCGGCCAGCAGGTTGTTCACCTGCTCGTCGCTGGCCTGGAAGCTGATCTGGATATGGTCCAGTCCGGCCTGCTTGAACGCGGCGATCTTCTGCTCGGTCAGGCCGATGCCGGAGGTGATCAGGTTGGTGTAGTAGCCCAGGCGCCGGGCTTCGCCGATCAGATCGGCGAGGTCCTGGCGCACCAGCGGCTCGCCGCCGGAAAAGCCGATCTGCGCGGCGCCCATCTCGCGGGCTTCGGCCATCACCTTGAACCACTGCTCGGTGCTCAGTTCCTTGCCTTGCTCGGCGAAGTCCAGCGGGTTGGAGCAGTACGGGCACTGCAGCGGGCAGCGGTAGGTGAGTTCGGCCAGCAGCCACAGCGGCAGGCCTACCGGTACCTCAGGCGAGGGTGATCCAGTGTTCGGCACGGGCCACCTCCATGAATTGCTCGATGTCGTCGGCGACTTCGGGCACACCGGGGAACTGCTGCTCGAGTTCGGCGATGATCAAAGCGACACTGCGCTGGCCATCGATGAGCCCGCCGATCAGCCCGGCGCTGTCGTTGAGCTTGATCATCCCCTCGGGGTACAGCAGCACATGGCCCTTCTGCGCCGGCTCGTACTGGAAACGGTAGCCGGGGCGCCAGGCGGGCACCTGTTGACGGTCGAAACTCATAGGGTGATCCCCTTGTGCCAGACCCGCTCGCGGGTGACGCTGTGATAGGGCGGGCGGTTCAGTTCATAGGCCATGCTCATGGCGTCGAGCATGCTCCACAGGATATCCAGCTTGAACTGCAGGATCTGCAGCATGCGTTCCTGCCCCTCGCGGGTGGTGTAGTGCTGCAGGGTGATCGCCAGGCCGTGCTCCACATCGCGCCGGGCCTGGCCCAGGCGGGTGCGGAAGTATTCGTAGCCGGCCGGGTCGATCCACGGATAGTGCTGCGGCCAGCTGTCCAGGCGCGACTGGTGGATCTGCGGGGCGAACAGCTCGGTCAGCGAGCTGCTGGCGGCTTCCTGCCAGCTGGCGCGGCGGGCGAAGTTGACATAGGCGTCGACCGCGAAACGCACGCCGGGCAGCACCAGCTCCTGGCTGCGCAGCTGGTCGGGGTCCAGGCCCACGGCCTGGCCGAGGCGCAACCAGGCCTCGATGCCGCCGTCCTCGCCGGGCGCGCCATCGTGGTCGAGCAGGCGCTGGATCCACTCGCGGCGCACTTCGCGGTCCGGGCAGTTGGCCAGGATCGCGGCATCCTTCATCGGGATGTTGACCTGGTAGTAAAAGCGGTTGGCCACCCAGCCCTGGATCTGCTCGCGGCTGGCGCGGCCTTCATACATCGCCACATGGTAGGGGTGATGGATGTGGTAGTAGGCGCCCTTGGCGCGCAGGGCCTGCTCGAACTCGGCAGGGGACAGGGGCATTGCATCGCTCATGGAGGGCTCCTGTGATGGTTCGTTGTACGTGGGAGCGGGCTTGACCCGCGATGGCGGCGTCAGCCTCACCATCGCTATCGCGGGGCAAGCCCGCTCCCACGTTGTGCAAGGGCTGCCCTTACAACTCGATGCTCATGCCATCGAAGGCGACTTCCACTCCGCGGCGGACCACTTCGGCACGCTCGGGCGAGTCCTCATCGAGGATCGGGTTGGTGTTGTTGATGTGGATAAGCACCTTGCGCTGGCGCGGGAAGCCATCCAGTACCTCGAGCATGCCGCCCGCGCCGTTCTGCGCCAGATGGCCCATCTCGCGGCCGGTGCGGGTGCCGACGCCGCGGCGCTGCATCTCATCATCCTCCCACAGGGTGCCGTCGACCAGCAGGCAGTCGGCGCCGTGCATCATCTCCAGCAGCTTGGCGTCGACCTGGCCCAGGCCCGGCGCGTAGAACAGCTTGCCGCCGGTGCGGGTGTCCTCCACCAGCAGCCCGAGGTTGTCGCCCGGGTGCGGGTCGAAGCGGTGCGGGGAGTAGGGCGGCGCGGCGCTGCGCAGGGGGAAGGGGGTGAGGCGCAGGTTCGGGCAGGCGTCGATGACGAAGCTGCCTTCGAGCTCGATGCGGTTCCACACCAGGCCGCCGTTCCAGTGGCTGAGCATGTTGAACAGCGGAAAACCGGTGGTCAGGTCCTGGTGGACCATGTCGGTGCACCACACCTGGTGCGGGCAGCCCTCGCGCAGGCTGAGCAGGCCGGTGGTGTGGTCGATCTGGCTGTCGAGCAGGACGATGGCGTCGATACCGGTGTCGCGCAGGGCGCGTGCCGGCTGCATCGGCGCGAACGCCTGGAGCTGTGCGCGGATGTCCGGCGAGGCATTGCACAGGATCCAGTGCTCGCCGTCGTCGGACAGGGCGATGGACGACTGGGTGCGCGCCGTGGCACGCAGGGTACCGTCACGGTAGCCCTTGCAGTTGGCGCAGTTGCAGTTCCACTGGGGGAACCCGCCACCGGCGGCGGAACCGAGGATCTGGATGTACATGGGTACTCTCTAGCCGGAAAGGTTAGCCCGAAAGCCGTATCGGAAAAACGCAAACGCCCCGGCGGGCCGAGGCGTCGAACCGCGCAGACGCTTAACGGTTGGCGAAGTACATGGTCACTTCGAAGCCGATACGCAGGTCAGTGTATGCAGGTTTGGTCCACATGGGCTTGCTCCTTCCGGATGGGGTTTGGGGTGGTCGGCTCACTATTGGGTACTCCCCGGAGAGAGAGGTTCCATTGGCCGAGATTGCGCTATCTTACAAGAAAAATTTGTACCGAAAGGTTAATTCTTCGAAAAGCGCCATTGCATTTGCGGTAACAATCCCGCCTTTTTTCATAGCCATTCGGCGTCCGGGGCGGCGGCATTGGCCAGGCACAACCAACCGTGGCTGGCATCGAGCAACTGCTGGAGCAATGCATCCAGCTGGCCTTGTTCGACATTGAGGATAGACCCTCGCATGCGCGACAGGTCGGCATTGTGTGTCGCGATATGTGCCTGCCAGGCCCATTGCGTGATATCGGCGTTGGCCATCGCTGTCTCGTCGAACTGATCGGCCAGCTGCGCTCGTGCCGCTGGGGCCAGCGCGACGCCCTGGCGCAGCAGGTCCAGCAGATGGCCGAGGATCTGCGCGTGGCCGGCGTGCGGCGATTGCACGCCGAACAGCAGCCCGGCGTAGCCTTCGATCTGACGAAAGGCGCTGAACACGGCGTAACCCAGCTGCAGCTCGACGCGCAGGCGCTGATAGAACGGGCCTTGCAGCACGTGGGCGAGCAGTCGTCCGGCGGCCTGCAGATCAACCGGCAGTGGACAGAACAGCAACAGCGCGGGCTCGCTGCCCAAGGTCGGGATCTGCCGCCAGTGGCGTCCGAGGATCGGGCGCGCTGGCGAGGGGGCGATGGGTTGTCCCATGAGGCCTTGCAGTGCCGTGCCCAGGGCGCCCTGTTGGGCGGGGGCGAACCCTTGTGCCAATCCCTGCCAGCGTGCCTGCTGCCAGAGTGCGTCGAGCTGCGACTGGTCCAGGGTGCAGGCTGGCTGCGGTTGCTTTTCACCCGTCAGTAAGGCGTCCGGCAGTGCCTTCAGCAGGGCACGGATCGGAATCAGCGGCGGTTCGGCTGCCGCTGGCGAGTGCCAATGCTTTCGGGTCGGCGCGCGCAGCAAGGTCAGGGCTTCCTGCGTGGCAATGATCACGGCCAGCGGATGCCCCGCCAGGCGCAACTGCCAGTGCTCGCCAAGGGTCTCGAAGCCCAGTTGCAGCGCCGCCTGCGCGGCACGTTCGCGCAGGGGTTGCAGGCTGTGTTGCAGAACGACCTGCATGCGCTGACGCAGCGGCGAAGGAATGTGCCAACGCAGGTCGAGGGTCGCAAACTGGCGAGAGGGCGGCAGGCAGTCGCCGATATCGAGCCCTGCTGGCAACAGCGTACTGAGCGTGGGTAGTTCGGTTGCCAGCAGCGCTTCATCGGCAGGCAATTGCCAGTCTCCGACAGCCGAGAAAGGCAAGTCCCACAGCAGTGCGGCGAAGGCGTCCAGGCCTTGTGTCCCGAGCCCTGCGAAAGGCCGGCCGGCACTGTCGCGCTGGGCCAGTTCCAGTGCGCTGGCGGCCTGTTCATGGCGTTGCTGCAGGCGGGTGAAGCGATCGTTCAGTTGCTTGTGGTCCTGTTGCCGCAGAAAACCCAGCCAGCCGTGCAGCAGCTCCCGGGTCTTGTCCAGGCAGGCCTGGTCCGACAGCTGCAGCTGGACATGCCAGAGCAACTGCCCGGCATGGGCGTGGAGTTGTTGCGCCTTGCAGCCCTGCAGCCAGCCGCGCCGGCGCAAGGCGTCCAGCCAGCCGCCGGGCCGGCTGTCGGTGAGCTGGGCCAGCAGCAGTTCGAGCGCCTGTTCCGCGCCATCCGGCAGTCCGTCATGGGCGAACAGCAGGTCGTGGCGGTTGCCCCAGGCGTCTGGTTGGTGCAGCGGCGCGTCGAGCAAGGCGGGTGGCCGTTGCCGGGTGACGCTTTCGCCCTTGGCGAACAGCCCGCCGAACTGCCTGCCCAGGTGCGCCAGCTCTTCCAGCGGCTGCGGGCCGGCCAGGCTCAGGGTGAGTTGCCCGCCCTGGTAGAAGTCGTGGTGGAACTGCCTCAGTCCTTGCTGGAAGGCCTGGCTTTCCAGCGGCAGGCTATGACGGTTGCCAGCATGGAAGCCGCTCAGCGGATGGCGCGCCGACACCGACTGCAACAGGGCGAACTGACGCTGTGCCTCGGGGTTGCGCGACCAGGCGATGAACTCGGCATGGATCACCTCCCGCTCGCGGCGCTGGCGTTCGATGGCGAAGTCCGGCTCGGCGAGCATTTGGCACAGACGCTCCAGCCCACCAGCCAGCGCCACGGGGGGCACTTCGAAGAAGAAGTCGGTGGTGCGCTCGCGGGTGCTGGCGTTGACCTGGCCACCCAGGCCCTGGACGTAGCGCATCAGGCCGTCGTCCAGCGGAAAACGCCTGTTACCGAGGAAGAACAGGTGTTCGAGAAAGTGCGCCAGGCCCGGCCAGCGCGCTGGTGCGTCGTGGCTGCCGGCATGCACCCGCAGCGCAGCCGCCGCGCGCTTGAGGCGTGGCGCGTGGCGCAGGGTCAGGTGCAGGCCGTTGGCGAGGGTGAGGTGGCGAATGGCATCGGACATGACGCCATGCTAGCGCGCAATGCCGAGGTTGTCTGTTCTGGCCTTTTCGCGGCACAAGGCCGCTCCTACAGGCGACCGCGCCCCCCTGTAGGAGCGGCCTTGTGCCGCGAAAGGGCTGCAAAGCAGCCCCGGCAGCTCCAAGCCGAGCGCCAATTCTCAACACCCTGAAAGGACTGGCTGTTAATGCAGATCCCGACGCAAGTCCGCCAGGTAGGGAAACGCCTCCCGCCCTTTCAATACCCGCTCACGCTGCAGGTCTGCCAATAACAGTCCTTCCTCATCCCCGCCCATCACCAGCACATCACCATCCGGCCCGACGATGCTGCTCTGCCCGCAATACCGGATCTCGCCCTCGCTGCCGCAGTAGTTGGCGTACACCAGATAACACTGGTTCTCCTGCGCCCGCGAGCGCACGGTCACCTGACAGACGAAGTCATAAGGCGCCATGTTCGCCGTCGGCACCAGGATCAGCTCGGCACCGTTCAGCGCCAGGCGCCGGGCGTTTTCCGGGAACTCGATGTCGTAGCAGATCAGCAGCCCGACCTTCCAGCCGTCCAGCTCGACCACCGGGAAGTGATCGGCGCCCGGGCTGAACATCGAGCGGTCCAGCTCGCCGAACAGGTGGGTCTTGCGGTAGTTGCACAGGCTGCGGCCATGGGCGTCGATCAGTTGCACGCTGTTGTGGATCGACCCGTCCTCGGCCCGCTCCGGATAGCCATAGACGATGGCGATCCGGTGCGCCTGGGCGATCTCGACGACGCTCATGGCCGAGGGGCCGTCCTCGGCCTCGGCCAGACGTTCCACCTGGTCCAGGCCGATGTTGTAGCCGCTGAGGAACATCTCCGGGCACACCAGCAACTGCGCGCCACGGGCGGCCGCCTGCTGGGCCTGGTGCTGCAGGCGCTCGAGGTTGCCGGGCACGTCCAACGGCTTGGGCGTGCCCTGGAACAGGGCGATGCGCATGGCGCTACTCCTACGCTCAGTCGGCCAGGGCGATCGGGCCGATCTCGTGGAACACATCGCCCGGGCCGGGGTTGTCCGGGTGGGTCTGGCCACCGAAGTGGTTGATGATACCCCACACCGCGTTCAGCGAAGTCTGCACCGCGCCTTCCACCCAGGCCGGGGTCCACGACACGTCGTCACCGGCGATGAAGATGCCGCGCTGTTCGGCGGGCATGTCCTGCTGCATGAAATGCGCGTACATGCGCTGGTTGTAGCGGTAGTGGCCCGGCAGCGCGCCCTTGAAGGCGCCGAGGAAGTGCGGGTCGGCCTCCCACGAGATGGTGATCGGGTCGCCGATGATATGCCCGGCGATATCGGTCTTGGGGTAGATCTTCTTCAGTGCGTCGAGGGCCAGTTGCACGCGCTTTTCGGTCGGGTGCGGCAGCATCTTCAGGGCGTCGCTCATCCAGGCGTAGGACAGGCAGATCACCCCTGGTTTGTCGTCGCCGTTGTCGAACAGGTAGGTGCCGCGGGTCAGGCGATCGGTGAGGGTCATGCTCATCAGGTCGCGGCCGGTTTCCGGGTCCTTGTCCTTCCAGAACGGCCGGTCGACCATGACGAAGGTCTTCGACGACTGCATGTAGCGGGTGCGGTCCAGGGCCATCCACATCTTCTGCGAGAACAGCGACTCCTCGCAGTCGATCTGGGTGGTCAGCAGCCAGCTCTGGCAGGTGGTGAGCACCGCCGCGTAATGGCGCACGTCGCCGTAGTTGTCGGTGACCGCCAGGCGGCCATCGGCGGCGCGGGCGATGCGCTTGACCCCGGTGCGTGGCGCGCCGCCGTGCAGGCCGCTGAGGCTGGTGCCGGCCGGCCAGTGGGCGCAACGTTCCGGTACATGGCGCCAGATGCCCTGCGGCACCTGCTCGACGCCGCCGACCACCAGGTGCTGGTGATCGTCGCAGTTGGTCATCACCACGCGGAAGATTTCCAGCATCGAGTTGGGGAAGTCCGAATCCCAGCCGCCGGTGCCGAAGCCGACCTGGCCGAACACTTCGCGGTGCTGGAAGCTCAGCTTGGCGAACGAGCGCGAGGTGGCGACGAAGTCATAGAAGGTGCGGTCGTCCCACAGTGGCACGAGCTTGTTCCACAGGTCCTTGAGGCGCGGCACGTCGCGGTCGCGGATGGCCTGCTGGATATCACCGAACTGCGCGCCGCTCTCCAGGGCGTCGGCCCAGGCCTCGGCCACTTCGTGGAACAGCTGCGGCAGGTCGGCGGATTTCTCGGCGTAGTAGGTCTGGCCTTCCAGGTCGATGACCGTGCTGCCCGATGCGGGGGTCAGCGGGTTGGGGAAGGGCTTGGTCTCCAGGCCCAGCTTGTCGACGTAGTGGTAGAACGCCGTGGACGACACCGGGAAGCGCATGCCACCCAGTTCGGCGACGATGCCGTCGGTGCCGTTGAACGCCTGCGAGCGCAGCCGGCCACCCAGCTTGGAGGCTTCATACACCACGGGCTTGAGGCCCAGCTTCATCAGCTCGTAGGCCGCCACCAGCCCGGCGATACCGCCACCGACGATCGCCACCTCTTCGCCATGGCGCTCCTTGGGAATGCTGCCCAGGCCGGCCGGGTGCTCCAGCCAGTCGTCGAAGGCGAAGGGGAAGTCGGGGCCGAAGATGGTGATGGGTTTCTTGCCGTCGGCGGGGTGGCGGTTTTTCTTGTTCATGTAATGACCTTGCCAGGGGCTGCGCAGGGGGCGGAGCCTGAGTATAGAGAATGCCTGGTGGCCATTTTATGAAGTGGGGTGCTCGTTATTAAGGTGCAGAGTGGCGTCGTTATGTGCTTTGTTTCGTCTTAATGATTCATATTTATTCAATACTGACGAATCAGCTCAGCGATGCCAGATGCTCGACGGTTTCAGGGTACTTCTGCACCAGTCGAATCAGCGCCACGGCCTGGGCGTTGGGCTTTGAGCGGCCCTGTTCCCAGCTCTCCAGGGTGCGGGCGTTGGTGCGCAGGTAAGCGGCAAACACCGCCCGGGACATGTTCAGGCGCTGGCGCAGTTCGGTCAGTTCGTTGGGGGCCAGCGGGGCAAGCTCCTCGAAGGTCACCTTGTGCGAGCGCAGGGTCAGTTTGCCGGCGCGCTCATCGGCGAGGGCGTCGAAGCCTTCGGTGAGTTCAGTGAAGATGTTGCGTGGCATTGGTGGCTCCTGCTTTTCAGGTGCGCCATGTTGCCATTTCTGTACGTGATCTACGTATAGAAAATTACTTTCAAGTTGTTTCATTTGGCGGGTTCCCAAGTCTTGAGGCGAGATACATACCTTGTGGGAGCGGGCTTGCCCCGCGAATTGGGCCGCATAGTGATTATCGGGTTATGGCACGGGCTCCGCCCGTGATCGCGGGGCAAGCCCGCTCCCACAAAGTCTACGTCGCGCTGGAGAGAATCAGCTTGGTCCTACAGAGACATGTAATAACAGGAAGTATCCTACGAGCCATGTAGCCTCGGTCTGGCAGTTTGGGAGAACCCTTCGCGGTTAACTTCAGCCGGTCACCGCCTATTCGGTGAGCGGGCGTGAGAACCCTCTTCCAACTTGAGCGCCGAGGCATGCGTTATGGCAGCCTTGCGCGGGCAGGCTTTTGCCTGGCCGGTTTCCAAGTTGGCCGGATTCTCACCCCGCGTACGGCTGCCACCCAATTCCCGTGAGAAGGATGCAGATGGCAGTAATCCCTGGCTCAACTTGGATACTGCGCTATGAAAAAGATCGTCCCCGACCCACCCCTTTCCCTGAACCCAACCACCGAGCAGTCCTTCTGCTCCTGCCAGTCCAGTCATCCCCCCATCTTCACCGTGCGCCCCGGCGTCGATGCCGCCGACGCCCTGGTCCACGCCAGCATGCTGGCCCGGGCCATCCAGGAAATCGCCGACGACTACGCCCAGCACCATGCCCCCGAGGCGGGGAGGGCGATGATCTGGTCGATCCTGCATTCGGCGGAAACGGTGCGCGCGCTGCTGGAAGGGCTGCTCGACGCGATGGAGGCCTGAGGGCCGGGCGCCGCGGTCAGCCCGGCTGGCCGCGGTCCACCTTGCTGCTGAGGATGATCGACGTGGTGGTCTTCTCCACCCCGTCGAGGCTGCCGATCAGGTCGAGCAACTGGTCCAGTTGCTCCGGCGAGTCGCTGAGCAGCCAGGCCACGTAGTCGAACTCGCCACTGACCGCGCACAACTGCTGGACCTGCCCCATGGCGCTGAGGTGGCGCACGATGTCCTTGCCCGAGCGCGGCTGCGCCTTGATCCCCACGTACGCCTGCAGGCCGCCGCCGATCAGGCGCTGGCCCAGGCGCACGCCATAGCCGGTGATCACCTTGTTGCGCTCCAGGCGCTCGAGCCGCGAGTTCACCGTGGTGCGGGCGATGCCCAGCTGGCGGGCGAGGGTGGCGACGCTTTCGCGGGCATTGATCTGCAGCAGCGCGATCAACTGGCGATCGATGGCGTCAAGGGCGATGGAGGAGGTGGCCGGCATGGTAGGTCTCTTTTGTCGAGCTGCTAGCCTATGCAAGCGCGACCGCTTCGCGCAAGGCGTACAAAGGTGTCCGGGGCTGGCATTGCGCCGACAAGACGGTACGATGGCAGGCCGCTGCCATCGGGCAGCCTGGACCATGGCAGGAGTGATTGACCCATGAAGTTCAAGGACTGGTACTGGCGGCGATGGATTCGCCAACACGGTTGCAAGGTGAGCACAGGCATTTCCAAGTTCGGCAAGCGGGCGAAGCTGGCGCTCGAAGCCGAAGTGCGCATGGGCGATGTGGCGGTCAGCGCCGCCACCCTCGACGTCGCGATCGGGGCTCATACCTATATCCGCAGCGGCGGTTCGCTGCAGGTGGTCGAATCGATCGGGCGTTACTGCTCCATTGGCAGCGCGGTGGTCATCGGCCAGGAAAAATACGCTCACCCCACCGATTGGCTGAGTTCGCACCCTTTCCAGTTCACCGGCACCCAGTGGCAATACGAACCGCCGAGCACACCGGCACGTATCGGTCACGACGTGTGGATCGGCGAAGGCGCGATGATCATGGAAGGCGTCGAGGTGGGCACGGGCGCAATCATTGCCACCCGCGCCCTGGTCACCCGGGACGTACCGCCCTACGCCGTGGTGGCGGGCTTTCCGGCCAAGGTCGTGCGTTATCGATACCCGGAAGCGATGATCGAGCGCTTGCTCGCATCGCGCTGGTGGGAGCGCGATACCCGGCAGTTGCTGGAGCTGCCGCTGCATGACCCTGCCGCCTGTCTTGATCGGATCAGCGGGCTCGGTGAGGCAAGTTACGCGAGGATCGAGATTTCGCGGCGTGGCTGCAAGGTGCTGACGTCGGCTTGAATTGCCGAGAATCTGTCACGACCGGGGCTGCTGCGCAGCCCTGATCGGATTTGATCAACGTGACGCACTGGTCTGCGCCGTGGCGCAAGGCGACTTCAGGCCAGCAGTCATGCTCTCGACGTTGTCGAGCATCTGGTTGCCTTTGTTGACCTTCTGCGCGTTCTCCGCAAGCTGCATGCGTTGGTCATAGGTGGCTGAAGTGCCATTCATGCTGTTCTTGGTTTCGAGCACGGAGTTGGCGATGCTGAGCAGGCTGCGGCCGGTGGAGATCAGGTTGTCGGTCGCACTGGGCGTGCACGGGGCGTTGCCGCCGGCCATCTGGCTGGGCTGCTGGCCCTGGTTGTAGGAGCCCGGTGCCACGCAACCTGCGAGCGTGGCCAGCATCGGTACAACGAGCAGGGCCCCAAGCGTTCCTTGGATGTTCATGTGACGTTCCCTCGATCACTGGGCTCCGACCCGGTGCCGAAGCGATGGAGGGATTCTAGAAACGCGGCAGTAATGGCGAAATAGAACGGGTGTGCTAAAGGCACTTTGCCGCTGGTCAGCGCGACCCGAGCTACAAATCCAGGGGAAGCTGGGCACTGTACCGCCCGTGTATTGTTTTTTGTACCGCGGAGCGGCCAGGTTTTTCGGCCATGACGTTGTTCTCCTGGTGAAAATGTGATCAAGGTTGTTGCAAGGTGGCAATTACATACCTAAGATCCCCGCCTTCTCTCACCCGACAGCAAAGGAGGTACATCATGCAACAGTTGATCACCCTTTGCAGGTCGCGCCTGGCTTGAACGCATTCGCCGCTACTCGTTAGCGGTACCGCAACGCCCGGCCTCTGGCCTGCCAATCCGAACATCTTTTTGTTTCAACCCATCAGGATTGGACTATGGGCACTTGCATTCGCAATTTGTCCGACGGCGCCGTATTGGTCGCCGCGGACGACACCTGGATCGAAGGAAAAGCGATCCAACAACTCGAAACCACCGCTCGCCTAGGGGGCATGCATCGGGTGGCCGGCATGCCGGACCTGCATCCGGGGCGTGGCTATCCGGTCGGCGCGGCATTCTTTTCCGTGGGGCGTTTGTACCCGGCGCTGGTCGGCAATGACATCGGCTGTGGCATGGCGCTGTGGCGCACGGACATCCCGACCGCCAAGCTGCATCTGGACAAGCTGGAGAAACGCCTTGGCAACCTCGACCTGCCGCTCGACGAGACGTGGCAGGAGGCCGTCGCCAGCTTCGGTTTGCCTGCCACGGGGCACGAGCGTTCTCTAGGCACCATTGGTGGTGGTAACCACTTCGCCGAGCTGCAGCAACTCGATGAAAGCTACGACGATACGGCCCTGGCAGCCTTGAGCATCGAGCGCAAACACCTGCTGTTGCTGGTGCACAGCGGCTCGCGTGGTTTGGGCGAGGCGATCTTGCGTGAGCAGGTCGACCTGTTCGGTCATCACGGACTGGAGGCGGGCAGCGAGGCCAGCACTCATTACCTGGGCCGGCACGACGGCGCGCTGCGTTTTGCCGAAGCCAACCGTCAGTTGATTGCCCGGCGCATGCTCGACCGCTTGCGTGCCGATGGCGATGTACTGCTCGACATCAACCACAACCTGGTGTCGCCAGCGCAGGTCGACGGGCTCGATGGTTGGCTGCATCGCAAAGGCGCCACACCGTCGGATCAGGGGGCGGTGGTGATCCCTGGTTCGCGCGGCGACTACAGCTACTTGGTACAGCCGATCGCCGACGAGCGCAGCCTGTTGTCCCTGGCCCATGGCGCCGGACGCAAATGGATGCGCAGCGAGTGCAAGGACCGCCTCGCCTCGCGCTACAGCGTCGAGCAACTGAGTCGTACGGCACTAGGCAGCCGCGTGATCTGCGCCGACCGGGCGCTGATCTACGAGGAAGCGCCGGAGGCCTACAAGGCTATCGACTCGGTGGTGGGTGCCTTGCGTGAAGCGGGGTTGGTTCGCGTGCTGGCACGACTGAAACCGGTGCTCACCTACAAGACGCGCGGAGGGTGCTGCTGATGATCCTGCTGCAACTCTCGGCGGCTCAGGGGCCGGAAGAATGTGCCCTGGCAGTGGCCAAGGCATTGCTCAGGCTGCAGGCCGAAGCGGATGCCCAGGCCGTGGCGGTTCGGATACTCGAAGAAGAATCGGGGCCGCGGCGCGGTACCTTGCGCTCGGTGTTGCTGGCACTGGATGGTGAGCAGGCCGAGCGCCTGGCGGATCACTGGACGGGCTCGCTGCAATGGACGTGCAGCAGTCCGTACCGGCCGGGGCATGCGCGCAAGAACTGGTTCTTTGGGGGCGCACGGTTTGCGCCACCGGCACCGGAACTGGCGAGCGAGATCCACTTCGAGACCTTGCGTTCGTCCGGGCCGGGTGGCCAGCATGTCAACACCACCGACTCGGCAGTGCGCGCCACGCACCTGGCCAGCGGCGTCAGCGTCAAGGTACAGAGCGAGCGTAGCCAGCACGCCAACAAACGCTTGGCGCTGCTGCTCATCGGTCAACGCCTGGCGCAGCAGGCAGAGCAGGTCGACAGCGAACTGCGCGCGGAGCGGCGGTTGTTCCATCACCGCATCGAGCGTGGCAATCCCCGTCGGGTGTTTCGTGGCGAGCGCTTCGAGCCGGCTGACGAGTAGATTGTGTGCGAGACCATAGGACTGTATCTGAGGTGGTCCCGCCAAAAACGCAAAAGCCGCGCATCGCGCGGCTTTCTGTTTGGTGGGCCCACACGGACTCGAACCGTGGACCAAAGGATTATGAGTCCTCTGCTCTAACCAACTGAGCTATAGGCCCTCAGCAGGTGCGCAGGATTATAACGAGGGTTTCGATAGCGTGCCATCCGAAAGATCCGTTTGTGCTATGCGAAGAAAGGTCGCCGCGAACTCGTTCGGCGGCAGCGGCAGGCTGACGATGTAGCCCTGGATCTGTTCGCAGCCTTCGGCGGCCAGGAAGCGCTGTTGCGCCTGGTTTTCCACGCCTTCGGCAATGATCGTCAGCTGCATGCTGCGGCCCAGGGCGATGATGGCGCGGGCGATGGCGGCGTCGTGGGGATCGTCCGGCAGGCCGCGGATGAACGACTGGTCGATCTTGAGGATGTCCAGCGGCAGGCGCTTGAGGTAGCTGAGCGAGGAGTAGCCGGTGCCGAAGTCGTCGATGGCCAACTGCACGCCCAGCAGCTTGAGCTGATGCAGCACGCTCAGCGCTTCCTCGGCCTGGCTCATGATGAAGTTCTCGGTGATCTCCAGCTGCAGGTCGCCGGCTTTGAGCTGATAGCTGCGCAGCAGCTGTTCGATACGCCGGGCCAGGCTGGGCTGGCGCAACTGGGCACCGGCCAGGTTGATCGAGAGCGGGCCAAAGGCATGGTAGGCCTTCTTCCAGGCGTGCATCTGCCGGCAGGCCTGCTCCAGCACCCAGTCGCCGAGCTGCAGGATGGTGCCGTTCTCCTCGGCCAGGTGGATGAACTGCTCGGGCGGCACTTCGCCGAAAGTGGGATGGGTCCAGCGGACCAGCGCCTCTGCGCCGACCAGGCTCTGGGTCTTGAGGCTGAACTTGGGCTGATAGCACAGGCTCAGCTCGTTGCGCTCGATGGCGCGGCGTAGCTCGTGTTCCAGGGCAATGCGTTCGCTGGCCTGGGTGGTGAGCTCGCGGGTGTAGGCCTCGACGCGGTTGCGACCCTTGGCCTTGGAACGGTACATCGCGGCGTCGGCGTTGCGGATCAGGCTGGCGACATCGGTACCGTCCTGCGGGTACAAGCTGATACCGATGCTGGCGCTGGTGAAGAACTCGTGCTCGCCGGCCTGGAACGGCGCGTGGAAGCCGGCCAGCAGCTTGTTGGCGATGGCGCTGGCATCACTGGGCTTGTGCAGGCCGGGCAGGAGGATGATGAACTCGTCGCCGCCCAGGCGGGCCACGGTGTCCACGTCGCGCACCTGCTCCTTGAGGCGCTGGGCGATGCCCTTGAGCAGCAGGTCGCCCACCGGGTGGCCGAGGCTGTCGTTGATGTGCTTGAAGCGGTCGAGGTCGAGGAACAGCACCGCGCCCTGGCGATTGGATATCTGGGCGCAGTTCAGCGCGGCCTGCAGGCGACTTTCGAACAGGGCGCGGTTGGGCAGGCCGGTGAGCGGGTCGTGGTGGGCCTGGTAGTCGAGCTTGGCCTGGGCGTGCTTGAGGCTGGAGATGTCGGCGAACACGGCGACGAAGTGGGTGATCTCGCGCTCGTGGTTGCGCACGGCGCTGATGGTCAGCCAGCCGGGGTACAGCTCGCCGTTCTTGCGTTTGTTGAAGATCTCGCCCTGCCAGTGGCCCTCGGCGGTCAGCTGGTGCCACATGGCAACGTAGAAGGCACTGTCGTGCTGGCCGGAGGCGAGCAGGCGCGGGGTCTGGCCAAGGGCTTCGATCTCGCTGTAGCCGGTGATCTCGCTGAAGGCGCGGTTGACCGCGCTGATGCGCTGGTCGGTGTCGGTTATCAGCACGCCTTCGGCGGTGTTCTCGAACACCGTGGCGGCCAGTTGCAGCTTCTCCTGCATCAGGTGGCGCTCGGTAATGTCGCGGGCGATGGTCAGCATGCAGTCGACGCCGCCGATCGGCAGTGGCCGGGCGGACAGCTCGCAGAGGCGGATCTGTCCGTCGCTGCGGCGGATATGGCAGCTGAAGTCGCGCACGAAGCCATCGCGCTGTAGTTGATCGACCAGGCGCTGGCGTTCTCCGAGGTCGACCCAGATACCGAGGTCCAGCGAGGTCTGGTCAACCGTCGTGCTGACATCGTAGCCGGTCAGGCGGCAGAAGCCTTCGTTGACCTCCAGCAGCAGGCCGTCGCTCTGGCGCGACAGCAGCAGCCCGTCGGGGGAGGCGTGGAAGGCCTTGGCGAACTTCTCCTCGGAGGTCTGCAGTTGCTGCTGGGTTTCCTTGAGCTGGCTGATGTCGCGGATCGCCACCACCAGTGCCGGCATGCTGTCCAGTTCGAAGGTTTCGGCCGAGGTCAGGCCGGTGAACAGCTCGCCGTTGTTGCGCCGGAAGGTCATTTCCAGGTTGCGGATGCCGCCGCGGTGCAGGCGTTCGAGCAATGCCGGGCCGGTGCCGGCCACACCCCACAAGCCGAGCTCGGTGGCGGTGCGGCCGATCACTTGCGCAGGATTCAGGCCGATCAGCTCCTCGAACGCTTCGTTGACCTCCAGCAGGCAGCCGTCGCTGTGCCGGGCGATGATCAGGATGTCCGGGCATTGCTGGAACACCGAGGCGAACTTCTGCTCCGACAGGCGCAGGGCATCCTCGGTATGCTTGGTCTCGCTGATGTCGATCATCAGCCCGCGCATCAGCGACTTGTGGCCGTGCTCGATCATGCTGACGATATTGCGCACCCACAGGGTATGGCCGTCGGCGCGGATCACCCGGTAGTCGAGGCTGTGATCGCGTCCGGCCGCCGTTTCACTGTCGCAGTAGGCCTGCGCCCAGAGGGCATCCTCCGGGTGCAGGATGCTGCGCCAGAAGCCGGGCTTGAGCCACTCGCCCGTGGGGTAACCGAGCAGGTCCTCGGCGTGGGGCGAGACATAGCTGTAGCTGAAGTCGTTGGCATCGGCCTCCCAGGCCACCGCCGACAGGCTCTCGATCAGGCCGCGGTAGTGGTACTCGCTGCTGCGCAGCTCCTGTTCCAGGGCGATACGCCGGGAAATCTCCGAACTCAGGCGGCGGTTGATGCGGATCACCACCGCCAGGATGGCCATCAGCACCAGCACCGCCGGCAGGCCATAGAGCAGTACATCGTGCCAGAAGGTCCGCTGATCGACGACGTTGCCCACCCAGCGTTGCTGGATGTGGCTGACTTCACTGCTGCTCATGTCGGCCATCACCTTGTCGAGGATGCCGACCAGCACCTTTTGCTGACGGGGCACGGCCATGGCCAGCTGGTAGCGGTAAGGGGTCTCGCCGCTGACGTACAGGCCGTCCAGCTTTAGCTGACGCAGGCTCCAGATGCTCGAGGCGAGGTCGCCGACCACTGCGTCGACCTCGTCGGTGGCCAGTGCCTGCAGGGTCGAGCTGACGTTGGGCATGGCCACCAGGTTGAGGTCCGGGTGGTGGGTACGCAGCAGTTCGTGAGGGGCGTAGTTCTCCACCACGGCGATCTTCAGGCCGTAAAGGTCCTTGAGGTTGCGCGGTTGCGCGCCGCCGGAATGGGCGAGGATGACGATCGGGAAGTCCAGGTAGGGGCGGGTGAAGGCCAGGTAGTTCTGGCGCTCCGGGGTGGACATGATCCCGGGGAGCAGGTCGAGGCGGTTGCTGCGCGCCTGTTCGAGCACTTCGGTCCAGCTGCTGGGCTCTATCGGCTTGAGGGTGATCCCCAGGCGTTCCTGGATCAGGGCGATGTAATCGGCGGCCAATCCCTGGTAGCGACCTTCCTGGTCGCGGAATTCGAACGGCGGCCATGAAGCATCGACGCCCAGGCGCAGCTGTGGGTGGGCGCTGAGCCAGGCTTGTTCCTCGTCGGTCAGGGTCAGGGCGCCGGCCGTTGTGTTCCAGGCGAGCAGGAGCAGCAACAGGAAGGCCGGCATCATGGGCATAGCGGCCTCTCGATCAGGGGGACTGATTCGAGTGTAGACGGGCATCTCGCCCGCTGGGTAGACAGTGGCAACGACCTTCTGTCACATAAGAAAAACCCCGGCCTGGGCCGGGGTTCGTCTTTACTCGTCGAGGAAGGAGCGCAGATGCTCGCTTCGCGTCGGGTGGCGCAGCTTGCGCAGCGCCTTGGCTTCGATCTGACGGATCCGCTCGCGGGTCACGTCGAACTGCTTGCCTACCTCTTCGAGGGTGTGGTCGGTGTTCATGTCGATGCCGAAACGCATGCGCAGCACCTTGGCTTCGCGCGCGGTCAGGCCCGAGAGCACGTCACGGGTCGCTTCCTTGAGGCTTTCGACCGTGGCCACGTCGATCGGGGACTGCATGGTCGAGTCCTCGATGAAGTCGCCCAGGTGCGAATCTTCGTCGTCACCGATCGGGGTCTCCATGGAGATCGGCTCTTTGGCGATCTTCAACACCTTGCGGATCTTGTCCTCAGGCATCTCCATGCGTTCGCCCAGCTCTTCCGGGGTCGGTTCGCGACCCATTTCCTGCAGCATCTGCCGGGAAATACGGTTGAGCTTGTTGATCGTCTCGATCATGTGCACCGGGATACGGATGGTGCGCGCCTGGTCGGCGATCGAGCGGGTGATCGCCTGGCGGATCCACCAGGTGGCGTAGGTCGAGAACTTGTAGCCGCGACGGTATTCGAACTTGTCCACCGCCTTCATCAGGCCGATGTTGCCTTCCTGGATCAGGTCGAGGAACTGCAGGCCGCGGTTGGTGTACTTCTTGGCGATCGAGATCACCAGACGCAGGTTCGCCTCGACCATTTCCTTCTTGGCGCGGCGGGCCTTGGCTTCGCCGATGGACATGCGGCGGTTGATGTCCTTGATCTCGACAACGGTCAGGCCGGTCTCGGTCTCGAGGTCGATCAACTTCTGCTGGCAGGCGACGATGGCGGCGTCCTTTTCACCCAGGGCGGCGGCCCATTTGGTGTTGCGCTTGGCCAGGTCACCGGACCAGGTCTGGTCGGTTTCGTTGCTCGGGAACAGGCGCAGGAAGTCGGCGCGCGGCATGCGCGCGTCACGCACGCACAGTTGCATGATGGCGCGTTCTTGCTGGCGCAGGCGGTCAAGGGCGCCGCGTACACGCTCGACCAGTACGTCGAACTGCTTCGGTACCAGCTTGATCGGCATGAACAGGTCAGCCAGGGCCTGCATGGCGCCGATGCTGTCCTTGTGGCCTCGACCGTGCTTCTTCAGCACCTTGAGGGTGTCGACCAGCTGATCCTTGACCGCACCGAAGCGCTGCGCGGCAACGACCGGATCCGGACCGCTTTCGGTCTCTTCCTCGTCATCGCTGCTTTCAGCGTTTTCGTCGTCGTCGTCTTCTTCTTCCTTCGCAGCGGCGGCCTTGGCACCTGGAATCGGTACTTCTTCGGTCGGCGCGGCGATGTTGTCGTCAGGGTCGATATAACCGCTGAGGACATCGGACAGACGGCCGCCTTCGACGGTGACGCGGTCGTATTCGCTGATGATGTAGTCGACGGTGCCCGGGAAGTGAGCGATGGCGCCCATGACTTCACGGATGCCTTCCTCGATACGCTTGGCGATTTCGATCTCGCCTTCGCGGGTCAGCAGCTCGACGGTACCCATTTCGCGCATGTACATGCGCACCGGGTCGGTCGTGCGGCCGATATCGGTCTCTACTGCCGCCAACGCTGCGGCGGCTTCTTCGGCTGCGGCTTCGTCGGTGTCGGCTTCCGCCAACAACAGGGCATCCGCATCCGGAGCACTCTCGAATACGTTGATCCCCATGTCGTTGATCATGCGGATGATGTCTTCCACCTGTTCCGGATCTGAAATATCCTCAGGCAGGTGGTCGTTGACCTCCGCGTAAGTCAGGTAGCCCTGCTCACGACCGCGGGTGATCAACTCTTTGATACGAGATTGCTGTTGCGCTTTTCCGGACATAACACCCTATCCACTGAAGGTCTTGGCGGGCAAAAAACAAGCCGAGGATTATACCCGAACCTGGACCTCACGCGCCAGATGAGGTCGGGTTTTGTGCGGGAACATTGCGGCTCAGCAAGGCGAGCAGCTGAGATTTTTCCTCTGTGCTCAGTTCGCTTAGACGCGCTTTCCTGAGCAGATGTTCCAGGCTGCGCTCGCGTTGGCGAGCGGACAAACTAGTTATAGTGTCGAAAAACTGTTGTTCAAGGTTGTCGGCATCGATCAACCACTCCTTTTCTGCCAGGGCGCGCAACAGGCGGCCCTGTTCGGTGCCGTGCCAGCGTGCGATCAGCTGCATAGAGCTTAGCTTAGGATTCTTCTGCGCGGCCTCGATCAGTGCCACCAGCAGTTGGCTGTACAATTGTTCTTCGTCGGCGAAGTGACTGGCGTCCTCGACCTTGCCGGCCAGCAACGGGTGGTGCAGCAGGGTGCGCAGGGCCGACAGCGTCGGCGGCTCGACCGGCGCCGGTACCCGTGGCGGGGCTTCGCCGCGCTGGCCGTCGCGTTGCCAGGGCTTGCCGCCTTTCTTGTCCCACGGCTTACCGTCCCATTGTTTCTTGCCGCCGCCCTTGTTCGGCGTCCAGGGGCGTTGCTCCTGTTGCGCCGGGGCGTAGTCGGGCTGGTAGTGCAGGTCGCCATGGTCCGGCGTGTAGCTGGCCATTGCGTCGTAGTCGTAGCCGGGGTCGTAATCCGGCACGCTGGGCGTCGGCGCGCTCTGCGCCAACTGCTCCATCTGTTGCGGGTCGAGGCCGGTGATGTCCTTCAGGCGGTTGCGCATCAACTGGCGCAGGTTGGCTCCCGGCACCTTTTCGATCAGTGGTGCGGCGAGGGTGACCATGTGCGCCTTGCCTTCCAGCGAGCGCGGGTCGGCCTCGTTGCTCAACTGTTCGAAGAAGTAGTCGGCCAGCGGCTGGGCGTGCTGGTTGATACGGGCCTGGAAGGCGTCGGTGCCTTCGGCGCGTACCAGGCTGTCCGGATCCTCACCTTCGGGCAGGAACAGGAAGCGCGCACGGCGGCCGTCCTGCAGGCTCGACAGGGTTGCCTCCAGGGCGCGCCAGGCAGCCTTGCGTCCGGCCTGGTCGCCGTCGAAGCAGAACAGCACGCTGGGCACCACGCGGAACAGGCGCTTGAGGTGCTCCTCGCTGGTGGACGTGCCGAGGGTGGCCACCGCGTTGCGCAGGCCCTGCTGGGCCAGGGCGATGACGTCCATGTAGCCCTCGACCACGATGATCTCGTCGAGGTTGCGGTTGTGCTTGCGTGCCTCGTACAGGCCGTACAGTTCCTGGCCCTTGTGGAACACCGGGGTTTCCGGGGAGTTCAGGTACTTGGGCTTGTCGTCGCCCAGTACCCGGCCGCCGAAGGCGATGACCCGGCCACGGCTGTCGCGGATCGGGAACATCACCCGGTCGCGGAAGCGGTCGTAGCGCTTGCCGCTTTCGGCATTCTCGATCAGCAGGCCTGCGTCGATCATCACTTTCTGCTGCAGCGAGTCGGCGCCCAGGTGCTTGAGCAGGTTGTCCCAGCCCGGCGGGGCGAAGCCCAGGCCGAAGTCGCGGGCGATCTCGCCGGACAGGCCGCGGCCCTTGAGGTAGTCCACCGCCGCCTTGCGGGTGGCGTGGCCGCGCAGGGCCTGGCGGTAGAACTCGCTGGCCGCTTCCAGCAGCGGGTATAGCGGTGAATCGGTTGGCTGGCGCGGCTTCTGTCCGCGACGGCCTTCTTCCCGGGGTACTTCCATGCCGGCCGCGCGGGCCAGTTCCTCGACCGCCTGGGGGAAGTCCAGGTTGTCGTGGTCCATGATGAAGCCAAGCGCGTTGCCGCCGGCGCCGCAGCCGAAGCAGTAGTAGAACTGCTTGTCGGGGCTGACGGTGAAGGAGGGGCTCTTTTCCTTGTGGAACGGGCAGCAGGCGGACAGGTTCTTGCCGGTCTTCTTCAGCTGGACGCGCGAACTCACCACATCGACGATGTCGGTGCGGTTGAGAAGGTCATCGATGAAGCTCTGGGGAATCAGCCCGGCCATGGCAGTCTCGTCATCTGGCAGCTGGCAAGTCTAAACGCTTGTGCGCGGGTTTGGCGTGGGGTATCTAGCAGGAAGAGGAGTGTGCTCGTCACCAGCCCATGAAGGGCTCGTCAGAAAGGACGTGCACGCCTGGTCAAGGACCAGTTCTGACGCGTTGATGCAGGTTGCCCATGGCTTTTGCCGGGGCACCCAAGGCGCATGGCCAAGGGTTTGAAGCGACCGCTGCCATCAGCCCGGCACGAGGCCGGGCATGGCAGAAGCTTTGCGTAGAACGGCTGTACTTAGTACAGACGAACGGCGCGGCGCTGTTCGCGCTGAACCTTCTTGGCGTGACGCTTTACAGCGGCAGCGGCTTTGCGCTTGCGCTCGGCGGTCGGCTTCTCGTAAAACTCGCGGCTACGAACTTCAGCCAGTACACCGGCTTTTTCGCAGGAGCGCTTGAAACGACGCAGAGCTACGTCGAAGGGTTCGTTCTCTTTAACTTTGACGGCTGGCATCCAGGGCTACCTTAATTCATTACCGGGGTAGACGTGCTCCTGGCAAAACATAAGGTGTGCTGGAGAACGTCGGTTTTCAAGGGTTGCGGATGTTAACCCTTAGCTGGCCGGAATGCAAAGCCTCTGATCGAAAACCGCTGGTCGGCACCGGACACGGGGACTATCATGCGCGCCTTCGAATTCAGCCTCGACAAGGCACGGACCCATGCTAGTACTGGGATTGGAAACATCCTGCGACGAAACTGGCGTCGCATTATACGACAGTGAACGCGGCCTGCTGGCCGACGCGCTGTTCAGCCAGATCGACCTGCATCGCGTCTACGGCGGCGTGGTGCCCGAGCTCGCCTCGCGCGACCACGTCAAGCGCATGCTGCCGCTGATTCGCCAGGTGCTGCAGGAAGCCGACTGCGTCGCCACCGAGATCGACGCGATCGCCTACACCGCGGGTCCTGGCCTGGTCGGCGCGCTGCTGGTGGGCGCCTCCTGCGCCCAGGCGCTGGCCTTCGCCTGGGATATTCCGGCGATCGGCGTGCACCATATGGAAGGCCATCTGCTGGCGCCGATGCTCGAGGAGCAGCCACCGGAGTTTCCGTTCGTCGCTTTGTTGGTGTCGGGCGGCCACACCCAGCTGGTGCGGGTCGATGGCATCGGCCAGTACGAGCTGCTGGGCGAGAGCCTGGACGACGCCGCTGGCGAAGCCTTCGACAAGACCGCCAAGCTGATCGGCCTCAATTATCCGGGTGGACCGGAAATCGCCCGCCTGGCCGAGCAAGGCACGCCCGGGCGCTTCGTGTTCCCGCGGCCAATGTGCGATCGGCCAGGTCTGCAGTTCAGTTTCAGCGGCCTCAAGACCTTTGCCCTGAACACCTGGCAGCAATGCCGCGACGCCGGGGACGACAACGAGCAAACCCGTTGCGACGTGTCGCTGGCGTTCCAGCAGGCGGTGGTGGAGACTCTGACCATCAAGTGCAAGCGCGCCCTCAAGCAGACAGGCCTCAAGCGTCTGGTCATCGCCGGTGGCGTGAGTGCCAACACCGCCTTGCGTGCTTCGCTGGAAGACATGCTGGCCAGCATCAAGGGCAATGTCTATTACGCCCGTCCACGGTTCTGCACTGACAACGGCGCGATGATCGCCTACGCCGGTTGCCAGCGCCTGCTGGCCGGGCAGCAGCAGGACCTGGCCATCAGCGTGCAGGCGCGCTGGCCGATGGAGCAGTTGCCGGCGGTGTGAGCCGCGCCGGGGTCATGCGCGCGCCTCAGAAATGGCGTTCGCGCCCGGCGAACAGGTCACGCAGGTTGTTGCGGTGGCGCCAGACGATCAGGATCGTCAACACCGTCATCGGCAACAGCGCTTCGGGCTCGCGCCAGGCCAGCAATGGCAGCGTCAGCGGCGTGGCGATCAAGGCTGCCAGCGAGCTGGTGCGGGTCAGGTAGAAGGTCAGCAGCCAGGCGCCGATGGCCAGCAGCGCGGCGGGAAAGTACAACGCCATGAGCATGCCGGCGGCGGTGGCCACGCCCTTGCCGCCCTGGAAACGGAAGTACACCGGGAACAGGTGGCCGAGCACCGCGCAGATGCCGACCCAGGCCTGTTCCTGCTGGTCGAGCCCGGCCAGGCGGGCCAGCAGTACTGGCAACATGCCCTTGCACAGGTCGCCGAGCAGCGTCAGGATCGCCAGCTTGCGGCCTGCCAGGCGTAGCATGTTGGTCGCGCCGGCATTGCCCGAGCCGCTGGAGCGCGGGTCGGGGCTGCCGCTGAGGCGGCTCAGGACGATGGCGAAGGACAGAGAGCCGAGCAGGTAGGCAAGCAGCGCCAGTGACCAAAACATGCTAACTATTCCGGGCGAGGACGCCCTGATTCTAACGGCGCCCGTCGCCCTTGTCGTGCTGTGGAGAGAAGTGCTTGGACAGAGTGTTCATCGAAGGCCTGGAAGTCGATACCGTCATCGGTGCCTATGACTGGGAGCGGGATATTCGCCAGTGCCTGCGCCTGGACCTGAGTTTCGCCTGGGACAACCGCCCGGCGGCGGCCGGTGACGACCTGTCACTGGCGCTGGACTATGCCAGTGTCTCGGCGCGCGTCCAGGCCTTTGCCGAGCAGGCGCGCTTCGAGCTGGTGGAGACCTTTGCCGAGCGTCTGGTGGCGGTGCTGATGGCCGAGTTCAACATCCCCTGGGTGCGGCTGAAGCTGACCAAGCCGGGCGCGGTGCCTGCGGCCCGTGGCGGTGTAGGCGTGGAGATCGAGCGCGGATGTCTCTGAGTACGGTATATCTCGGGCTGGGCAGCAACATCGACCGCGAGCGGCACTTGTGTGCGGGGCTTGATGCGTTGGCTGGCATGCTCAGTGACATGCACTGCTCCGCAGTATTCGAGAGCCAGGCCGTGGGAATCAAGAGCGGCCCGTTTTACAACCTGGTGGTGCGCGGATGCACCGACCTGCCACTGCTGGAACTCGACCGCCGGCTCAAGTTCATCGAGGCCGAAAATGGCCGCTACGCCCCGGATCGCAAGGGGCTGCCGCTGGATATCGATGTACTGATGTTCGATGACCTGTGTGGCACGTTCAATGGTCTGGTGCTGCCGCGGGCGGAGATCGTGAAGAACGCCTTTGTGCTGTGGCCGTTGTCGTTGCTGGCACCGGAACTGGTGCATCCGGGCGAGGGCAAGTCCATGGGGCAGCTGTGGCGGGAGGCGAGCATTGAACAGGTACTGGCGCCGGTGCCGTTCGAATGGCGAGGGTTGCAGCTGACTCTGATGTAAGCCAGTACCGCCCTCTTCGCGGGTAAACCCGCTCCCACAGGTATCGCGCCGCTGTTGAGGGCGGTGAAAAACCTGTGGGAGCAACTGTCTTGCTCAATTTTTAGAATCTGGCGCGATCCCTGTGGGAGCGGGTTTACCCGCGAAGGGCGGGGGCGGATCAAGCTGATTGGTATGCTTCGAGCGCCTTCAGCCGTTTGTCTTTCAGTGCGTCACCCAAGGCCTTTCCGGTCATTCCTTTCTCAACCAGCGACTTCACCTCCACTGCCCGCGCCGCTTCAGCGGCTCCCCGCAGGTACATGCCCTGAGGGTACGCCGAGCCTGGCGCAGCCATCTCGCACGCGGCGATGAAATCCTCGAAGCGTTGCGGTCGTCGATACACATCGAACTTCTGCAGCAACTCCAGCAGGCTTGTCGGCTCCAGTGCCTGGGCTTCATCGGCCCGTTCGGCGAACTCTCCTACCAGTACTGCCAGTTCCTGGCATTCGCGTGGGACCTTGAAGCGCTGGTTGAGTGCCTTGATCGCCGTTGGCTCCAATCCGCGCAGCAGGCATGCCCAACGCACCGGCAGTGATTGCTGGTGCCTGGCCGCCTGGTGCAACGCAGCTAGTGTATCGGCGCCGTGCTCCAGCTCTGGCATCAGCTCGTTCAGCGCGCCGCAACTGCGCAGCACCTCGATGAACACCTGTGGCTCGCTTTCCATCAATGCCCGTTCGATCTCCTTCCAGCTGCGCTCGGCGGTCAGCGCCTGCAGCTCGCCCGACTCGGCGATCTGGCGCATCAGCTTCAAGGTGTCGTCGGCGACGTGGAAACCCAGGGGCGCGTAGCGGGCCGCAAAGCGCGCAACACGTAGAACTCGAAGCGGATCTTCAGCGAACGCCGGGGAAACATGACGCAGGATCCGCTGCTCGAGATCGGCCTTGCCGTGATAGGGATCGTGCAGTACGCCGTGTTCATCCTCGGCCATGGCATTGATGGTCAGGTCGCGACGAACCAGATCTTCTTCGAGGGTGACTTCGGGGCTTGCATGAAAGGTGAAGCCGCCATAACCGCGCCCGCTCTTGCGCTCGGTACGGGCCAGGGCATATTCCTCACCGGTCTTCGGGTGCAGGAACACCGGGAAATCGGCGCCGACCGGGCGGAATCCCTGGGCCTGCATCTGTTCGACGGTGGCGCCAACCACCAACCAGTCGACGTCGCTGACCGGACGGCCAAGCAGGCGGTCGCGCACGGCGCCGCCAACCTTGTAGATCTGCATGTGAAACCTCCATTTCTGCCGACAGGATACCTTGTCGGCAGAAATGGTGCGGGCCGGGCTAGAGGTGGTGCACCACGGCCAGGTCCATGCGCCCGTAGTCGCCGGCCTCGCTGTGCTCGCTGCGCGGTGGCATGTGGTGGGTCTTCATCACCTGGTCGCCCTGCACGGTCTCCAGGTGGATATCGAAGCCCCACAGGCGATGCAGGTGCTTGAGCACCTCCTCGGTGGAGTCGCCCAGCGGTTTGCGGTTGTGCTGCTGGTGACGCAGGGTCAGCGAGCGGTCGCCGCGCCGGTCGATGCTCCAGATCTGCACGTTGGGTTCGCGGTTGCCCAGGTTGTACTGCGCGGCCAGCTGCTCGCGGATGGTGCGGTAGCCGTCCTCGTCATGGATCGCCGGCACCAGCAGGTCGTCACGCTGGTCGTCGTCGAGGATGCTGAACAGCTTGAGGTCGCGCATCACCTTGGGTGACAGGTACTGCAGGATGAAGCTTTCATCCTTGAAGCTGCTCATGGCGAACTTGATCGTCGACAGCCAGTCGCTGCCGGCGATCTCCGGGAACCAGCGGCGATCCTCATCGGTGGGGTACTCGCACATGCGGCGGATGTCGGTGTACATGGCAAAGCCCAGGGCATAGGGGTTTATGCCGCTGTAGTAGGGGCTGTCGAAGCCAGGCTGGAACACCACGCTGGTGTGCGACTGCAGGAACTCCATCATGAAGCCTTCGGTGATCAGCCCCTCGTCGTACAGGTCGTTCATCAGGGTGTAGTGCCAGAAGGTCGCCCAGCCTTCGTTCATCACCTGAGTCTGGCGCTGCGGGTAGAAATACTGGGCGATCTTGCGCACGATGCGCACCACTTCGCGCTGCCAGGGCTCCAGCAGCGGGGCGTGCTTCTCGATGAAGTAGAGGATGTTCTCCTGGGGCTCGGCCGGGAAGCGCGCGTCGTCTCTCTCGCCGCCTTTTTCGGCGCCCTTGGGGATGGTGCGCCAGAGGTCGTTGATCTGCCGTTGCAGGTGCTCCTCGCGCTCCTTCTGCCGGCGCCGCTCTTCCTCGGCGGAAATGGGGTAGGGGCGCTTGTAGCGGTCCACGCCGTAGTTCATCAGGGCGTGGCAGGAGTCGATCAGGTCCTCGACGGCATCGATGCCGTGGCGCTCCTCGCATTGAGCGATGTACTGCTTGGCGAACACCAGGTAGTCGATGATCGAGCTGGCGTCGGTCCAAGTGCGGAACAGGTAGTTGCCTTTGAAGAAGCTGTTGTGGCCGTAGCAGGCGTGGGCGATCACCAGTGCCTGCATGCACATGGTGTTCTCTTCCATCAGGTAGGCGATACACGGATCGGAGTTGATCACGATCTCGTAGGCCAGGCCCATCTGGCCACGGCTGTAGGACTTCTCGGTGCTGAGAAACTGCTTGCCGTAGGACCAGTGGTGATAGCCCAGCGGCATGCCCACCGAGGCGTAGGCGTCCATCATCTGCTCGGCGGTGATCACTTCGATCTGGTTGGGGTAGGTGTCCAGGGCGTAGCGAGCGGCCAGGCGACTGATCTCGCGGTCGTAGGTCTGGATCAGCTCGAACGTCCATTCGGAGCCGGTGGAAATGGGCTGGCGTCTCTGCTCTCTGGCGGTCATGTGGCTAACCTGCGCTGGAAGAGTTCACGGAAGACCGGGTAGATGTCGCCGGCCGATACCAACTGCTGCTGGGCGAAGGTGTCGGGGAACGCCTCGCCGATGCGCTCGTACTCGTACCACAGCGCCTGGTGTTCGCGTGGGGTGATCTCGACGTAAGTGTAGTACTGCACGTGCTGCATGATCTGGTTGGCGAGGATGTCGCGGCAGATCGGCGAGTCGTCGTTCCAGTTGTCGCCGTCCGAGGCCTGGGCGGCGTAGATGTTCCAGTCGCTGGCCGGATAGCGCTCGGCCATGATCTCCTGCATCAGCTTGAGCGCGCTGGAGACGATGGTGCCGCCGGTCTCGCGGGAGTAGAAGAACTCTTCCTCGTCCACTTCACGGGCGCTGGTGTGGTGGCGGATGAACACCACCTCGATGCGGTCGTAGTTGCGCTTGAGGAACAGGTACAACAGGATGAAGAAGCGCTTGGCGATGTCCTTGGTGGCCTGGGTCATGGAGCCGGACACGTCCATCAGGCAGAACATCACCGCCTTGGAGCTGGGGTTGGGCTGCTTGACCAGCAGGTTGTACTTCAGGTCGAAGGTGTCGAGGAACGGCAGGCGGTTGATGCGCGCCTTGAGCCGCTCGATCTCGATCTCGGTGTCCTGGATGTCGGTGAAGTTGTCCGGTTCCTCGACCTTGAGCCGGTCCAGCTCCTTCTGCGCCTCGCGCAGCAGGGCGCGGCTGCTGCCGGTCAGGGCGATGCGCCGGGCGTGGGCCGAGCGCAGGGTGCGGACGATGTTGATGCGCGACGGGTTGCCCTCGTTGGCAATGCCCGCGCGTACGGTCTTGAAGGTGTCGGCACCGGTCAGGTGGCGCTTGACCAGGTTGGGCAGCTCCAGGTCCTCGAACATGAATTCGAGGAATTCTTCCTGGGTGATCTGGAACACGAAGTCGTCCATGCCCTCGCCGGAGTTGCCGGCCTTGCCGCGGCCACTGCCACCGCCGCCACCTTGTGGCCGGGCGATGTGTTCGCCGGCGGTGAATTCCTTGTTGCCGGGGTGGACGATGGTCTGCTTGCCGCCACGACCGTGGTGCAGCACCGGTTCGTCGATGTCACGACCCGGGATGCTGATCTGTTCGCCATGCTCCATGTCCATGATGGAGCGGCGGCTCACGGCCTCTTCGACGGCCTTCTTGATGTGTTCACGGTAACGCCGCAGGAAGCGCTGGCGATTGACCGTGCTCTTGTTCTTGCCGTTCAGGCGTCGGTCGATTACGTAGCTCATGGTCCCTCCGGTAGCTGGGAACAGCTGCATGCTTCAAGCTACGAGCTGCGCGTAAAAGCAGCCGCCGCCGTCCGGGCCGGCAAGGCCAGCCTCGGACGCACGGCGTGTAGCGTGTCGCCTTATTGCGATTTCCTGACCCGCAGGTACCATTCCGACAGCAGTCGAACCTGCTTGTCGGTGTAGCCACGCTCCACCATCCGGGTGACGAAGTCGTTGTGCTTCTGTTGATCCTCCTTGCTGGCCTTGGCGTTGAAGCTGATGACCGGCAGCAGGTCCTCGGTGTTGGAGAACATCTTCTTCTCGATCACCACCCGCAGCTTCTCATAGCTGAGCCAGCTGGGGTTCTTGCCGTTGTTGTTGGCCCGGGCGCGCAGCACGAAGTTGACGATCTCGTTGCGGAAATCCTTCGGATTGCTGATGCCGGCCGGCTTCTCGATCTTCTCCAGCTCCTCGTTGAGGGCGATGCGGTTGAGGATCTCGCCGGTTTCCGGGTCGCGGTACTCCTGGTCCTGGATCCAGAAGTCGGCGTACAGCACGTAACGGTCGAAGATGTTCTGGCCGTACTCGCTGTAGGACTCCAGGTAGGCGGTCTGGATTTCCTTGCCGATGAACTCGATGTAGCGCGGTGCCAGGTATTCCTTCAGGTAGCGCAGGTAGCGCTCGCGCACCTCGGCGGGGAACTGCTCCTGCTCGATCTGCTGCTCCAGCACATACAGCAGGTGCACTGGGTTGGCCGCCACCTCGTGAGGGTCGAAGTTGAACACCTTGGAAAGGATCTTGAAGGCGAAGCGGGTCGACAGGCCGTTCATGCCCTCGTCGACACCCGCAGAGTCGCGGTACTCCTGGATCGACTTGGCTTTCGGGTCGGTGTCCTTGAGGTTCTCGCCGTCGTACACGCGCATCTTCGAGTAGATGTTGGAGTTCTCGGGCTCCTTCAGGCGTGAGAGCACGGTGAACTGGGCCAGCATCTTCAAGGTGTCCGGCGCGCAGTGCGCCTTGGCCAGGGAGCTGTTGATCAGCAGCTTGTCGTAGATCTTGATCTCGTCGCTGACGCGCAGGCAGTACGGCACCTTGACGATGTAGATCCGGTCGATGAACGCCTCGTTGTTCTTGTTGTTGCGGAAGGTGTGCCACTCCGATTCGTTGGAGTGGGCCAGCAGGATCCCGGAGTAGGGGATCGCGCCCAGCCCCTCGGTGCTGTTGTAGTTGCCTTCCTGGGTCGCGGTGAGCAACGGGTGCAGGACCTTGATCGGCGCCTTGAACATCTCGACGAATTCCATCAGGCCCTGGTTGGCCCGGCACAGGGCGCCCGAATAGCTGTAGGCGTCGGCGTCGTTCTGCGGGAATTCCTCGAGCTTGCGGATATCCACCTTGCCCACCAGGGCAGAGATGTCCTGGTTGTTCTCGTCGCCCGGCTCGGTCTTGGCGATGGCGATCTGGTTGAGGATGGATGGGTAGAGCTTGACCACCTTGAACTTGCTGATGTCGCCGCCGAACTCCTGCAGGCGCTTGGTGGCCCAGGGCGACATGATGGTGTTGAGGTAGCGGCGCGAGATGCCGTATTCCTCTTCGAGGATCTGGCCGTCCTCGGCGGCATTGAACAGGCCCAGGGGCGATTCGAATACCGGCGAGTCCTTGATGGCGTAGAACGGCACCTTTTCCATCAGCTGCTTGAGTTTCTCGGCCAGCGACGATTTACCGCCGCCCACCGGGCCCAGCAGGTAGAGGATCTGTTTCTTCTCTTCCAGGCCTTGGGCGGCATGGCGGAAGTAGGAGACGATCTGGTCGATGCACTCTTCCATGCCATGGAAGTCGGCAAAGGCCGGATAGCGGCGGATCACCTTGTTGGAGAAGATCCGCGACAGCCTGGAGTTGCTTGAGGTGTCGATCAGCTCTGGTTCGCCGATGGCCAGCAACAGCCGCTCGGCCGCCGAGGCATAGGCGCTGCGATCCTCTTTGCACAGCTCGAGGTACTCCTGCAGCGAAAGTTCTTCCTGGCGGGTGGACTCGAAACGTTGTTGGAAGTGGCTAAAAATGCTCATGACGTCACCTCGCTCGATACGTGGAGACGACGCCGGATCAGTCAGCTGATGCTGGCATGCAACCGGGCTCGCCGATTGCTGTATACCCCCCAGAACACCTTGGAACGCTACCGATGACCCGCACGCCGGTGTACCGGCTCTCCCCTTTTTTGGATGGCCTGGGCTTAAGGATAGTTGGTTATACGCAAGGTCAAGGGCGGGGAGCCGAGAAGAGGCCTGCGACCGTTCGTCAGGTCGGGCGCAAGCCCGCGCCAAGCGCGGGCTGGAGGAAAAATGAAAAAATTATTCGGCGCTGCCCTGGGCGGTTTCCGCCGGGTAGGTGTTGCGCCACAGCTCGAAGCCACCGTCGATGCTGTAGACGTTGGAGAAGCCCTGGCCGACCAGGTAGGCGGCAGCGCTCTGGCTGGAATTGCCGTGGTAGCAGACAACCAGTGTAGGCGCGTCCAGGTCGGCGTTGCGGATGAAATCGGCAACCGAGTGATTATCCAGATGAGTGGCGCCGGCGATGTGCCCGGCGGCATAGGCCTGCGGGTCGCGAATGTCGACCACGACCGCGCCTTGCGCACGCAGGGCGAGGGCTTGCTCTGGGGTAATGCGCTTGAATTCGCTCATGGGTGCGGTTCCTTCAGGGGTGTTCGTTGAGTGGAGCCGGCGGGCGCGGGGTGCCCTCGCGGGTGCAGTCGCAGCGGTGGAACTCACCACTGTCGACATTGTACAGGGTCATCGCGCCGCCCCAGACGCAGCCGGTGTCCAGGGCGATCACGCCGGGCACATCGACACGGCCTTCGAGGGCGGCCCAGTGGCCGAAGATGATCTTCACATGACGCGAGCGACGGTCCGGGTGATCGAACCACGGCTTGTAGCCTTTGGGGGCGCTGTCGGCGCCTTCCTTGGTCTTGAGGTCGAGCTTGCCGGCGGCAGTGCAGAAGCGCATGCGGGTGAAGTAATTGGTGATCACCCGCAGGCGCTCGACGCCGGCCAGGTCCTTGCTCCACTTGTTCGGCTCGTTGCCGTACATGCCGTCCAGGTACAGCTTCAGGCGGCCGTCGTCGCGCAGCACTTCCTCGACCTCGGCCGCCAGCTCCAGCGCCTTGCCCAGGGTCCATTGCGGCGGGATGCCGGCATGGACCATGGCAATGCCGCGGGTTTCGTCGTAGTGCAGCAGCTTCTGCCGGCGCAGCCAGTCGAACAGCTGGTCGGCGTCCGGGGCCTCGATGATTTCGCGCAGGGTGTCGCTTTTCTTCAGGCGCTCGACATTGTGCCAGGCCGCCAGCAGGTGCAGGTCGTGATTGCCCAGCACGCAGACCAGCGCATGGCGGATCGAATAGAGGTAGCGCAGGGTCTCGAGGGACTCGGGGCCACGGTTGACCAGGTCACCCACCAGCCACAGCCGGTCGACCGCCGGGTTGAAGCGTACGCGTTCGAGCAGGCACTTGAGCGGTTGCAGGCAGCCTTGCAGGTCGCCGACCGCGTAGGTGGCCATCAGTGCAGGGCCCCGGGCACGGCCAGGCGGAAGGGGGCAATCGTGGCGTCGAAGCGCTTGCCGTCCTCGGCGAACATCTGGTAGCTGCCCTGCATGGTGCCGACGCGGGTGCTGATGACCGCGCCGCTGCTGTAGGTGTGGCTCTGGCCGGGTTCGATCAGCGGTTGCTGGCCGATCACGCCGGCGCCGCGCACTTCCTCGACCTCGCCGTCACCGTTGGTGATCAGCCAATGGCGGGACATCAGCTTGGCCGTGACCGTGCCGTTGTTCTGCACGGTGATGGTGTAGGCGAAGGCGAAACGGCTGCTTTCGGGGTCGGATTGGTCTTTGAGATAGCGGGTCACGACGCTGACGTCGATCTGATAGCGGGGGTCGGACATGCAAGGGCCTTGGGCGAACTGACGCAATAACGCAGTCTAGGCCATTGAGAGGGGGGAGGGCCAGCGGGGTGGGGCTTGAGATCGTTGTTATCAGTACCGGCCTCTTCGCGGGTAAACCCGCTCCCACAGGAATCGCACGCGGTCACTGTGGGAGCGGGTTTACCCGCGAAGAGGCCGGTACAGGCGATATCAGGCTTGCTGATCAGCCAACTGGTCAGCCAGGCGCACGAAGGCGGCCAGGTCCAGCTGCTCGGGGCGCAGGCTGCCGTCCACACCGGCGGCTTCGATGGCCGCGCTGTCGAGCAGACCTTTCAGGGTATTGCGCAGGGTCTTGCGGCGCTGGTTGAACGCCTCGCGTACCACCTGTTCCAGCAGTCGCGCATCCTTGGCCGGATGAGGCAGCACTGCGTGCGGTACCAGGCGGACGATGGCCGAGTCCACTTTCGGCGGCGGATTGAAGGCGCCAGGGCCAACGTTGAACAGGTGCTCGACCCGGCAGTGGTACTGCACCATGATCGACAGGCGCCCCCAGTCACCGCCACCCGGGCCGGCAGCCATGCGCTCGACCACTTCCTTCTGCAGCATGAAGTGCATGTCGCGGATCAGCCCGGCGTGGCTGAGCAGATGGAAGATCAGCGGGGTGGAGATATTGTAGGGCAGGTTGCCGACCACCTTCAGGCTACGCTCTGGCACGCCCAACTGGTTGAAGTCGAACTTCAGGGCATCACCCTGGTGCAGGCGGAAGTTGTCGCGCCCGGCGAACTTGTGTTGCAGGATCGGCACCAGGTCCTTGTCCAGCTCCACCACGTCCAGCTGTGCGCCGCTGCCCAGCAGCCCCTCGGTCAGGGCGCCCTGGCCCGGGCCGATTTCAAGCAGGTGTTCGCCGGCCTTGGCGTTGATTGCCCGCAGGATGCGGTCGATGATTCCGGCGTCATGCAGGAAGTTCTGGCCGAAGCGCTTGCGCGCCCGGTGTTGGTAGTGCTCGGTCATGGTCGGTTCTCGGCCATCTGGTAGGCGGTTTCCAATGCGACGCGCAGGCTGCCGGTATCGATTCGACCGGTGCCGGCCAGGTCCAGGGCAGTGCCGTGGTCGACCGAGGTACGGATGATCGGCAGGCCCAGCGTCACGTTGACCGCGGCGCCGAAGCCCTTGTACTTGAGTACGGGCAGGCCTTGGTCGTGGTACATCGCCAGCACCGCATCGCAGTGCTCCAGATATTTGGGGGTAAACAGGGTATCGGCCGGCAGCGGACCGCGCAGGTCCATGCCTTCGGCGCGCAGGCGCTGCAGCGCCGGCTCGATGATGTCAATTTCTTCGCGGCCCAGGTGGCCGCCTTCTCCGGCATGCGGGTTGAGCCCGCAGACCAGGATGCGTGGGTTGGCGATGCCGAACTTGTCGCGCATGTCCGCATGCAGGATGCGGGTGACGCGCTCCAGGCGTTCGCCGGTGATGGCGTCGGCAATATCGCGCAGGGGCAGGTGGGTGGTCACCAGGGCCACGCGTAATCCTCGGGTGGCCAGCATCATCACCACTTGCGCGGTATGGGTGAGGTCGGCGAGGAATTCGGTGTGACCGGAGAAGGCAATGCCACTCTCGTTGATCACACCCTTGTGCACGGGGGCGGTGATCATCCCGGCGAACTGCCCGTCGAGGCAGCCCTGGCCGGCCCGGGTCAGCGTCTCCAGCACGAACGCGGCGTTGGCTTTGTCCAGCTGTCCGGCCACCACCGGGTTGGCCAGTGGTGTGTCCCAGACGTACAGGCTGCCGGCGGGGGCTGGCAGGCTGGGGAAACTGTCGGGGGTGACGGGCAGCAGGCTGACGGCCAGCCCCAGCTGCGTGGCCCGCTCGGCGAGCAGGTCACGGCTGGTGATGGCGATCAGGGGGTGGGGCTGGGCCTCGGCGGCGAGCAGCAGGCACAGGTCGGGACCTATGCCGGCCGGCTCGCCGGGCGTGACGGCGAAGCGCTGGGGCTTCACTGGGCGGCCTGGTCGACGCCAGGCAGCTTGATTTCAACGTAGGCTTCGTCGCGGATCTGGCGCAGCCAGTTCTGCAGCTCTTCGTCGTACTTGCGGTTGCGCAGGACGTTCATGGCCTGCTGCTCGCGCGCCTGCTCGGTGCTGTCGGTGGCGCGGCGGCCCAGGACTTCCAGCACATGCCAGCCGTACTGGGTCTTGAACGGCTTGGTCACCACGCCTTGCTGGGCGTTGGCCATCTGCTCGCGGAACTCCGGCACCAGGCTGTTCGGGTCGACCCAGTTGAGGTCGCCGCCGTTGAGCGCGGAGCCCGGGTCTTCCGAGAAGCTCTTCGCCAGTTCGGCGAAGTCTTCACCGTTCTGGATCCGGTCGTACAGACGCTCGGCCAGTTGCTCGGTGGCGGCTTCGCTGCGGATCTCGCTCGGCTTGATCAGGATGTGGCGTACATGCACTTCGTCGCGCAGGATGCTCTCGCTGCCACCGCGCTTCTCCTCGAGCTTGAGGATGATGAAGCCGTTGGGGATGCGGATCGGTTGGGTGATATCGCCAATGGCCATGCTGCTGAGCATCTTGGCGAAGTCAGGTGGCAGCTGGCCAGCCTTGCGCCAGCCCATCTCGCCGCCTTCCAGGGCGTTCTCGCTGGCGGAACGCTCAATGGCCATCTGGCCGAAGTCCTTGCCCTGCCGGAGTTGCTGGTAGACATCGCCGACCTGGCGGGCGGCAGCCTGGATGGCGTCCGAGTTGGCGCCTTCCGGTGTCGGGATGAGGATGTTGGCCAGGCGGTACTCTTCGGACATCTGCATCTTGCCCAGGTCCGAGTTGAGGAAGTTCTTCACTTCCTGCTCGGACACCTGGATACGCTCGGCTACCCGGCGCTGACGCACGCGGCTGATGATCATCTCGCGCTTGATCTGCTCGCGGGCATCGTCGTACGACAGGCCGTCGTGGGCCAGGGCGGCGCGGAACTGCTCCAACGACATGCCATTGCGCTGGGCAATGGTGCCGACGGCCTGGTTCAGTTCTTCGTCGGTGATGCGGATACCCGAGCGCTCGCCGATCTGCAGTTGCAGGTTTTCGACGATCAGGCGTTCCAACACTTGCTGTTCCAGCGCGCTGGTTGGCGGCACACCGCCGCCACGCTTGGCGATGGTCTGCTGCACTTCGCGCACGCGCTGGTCCAGCTGGCTCTGCATGACCACGTCATTGTCGACGGTGGCCACGATGCGGTCGATGGGTTGCACCGCGGCATGCACCGCGCCACTCAGCATTGCGGCGCCCAGCATCAGCGGGCGCAGACGATCAATAAGCTTGCTCTTCACGTGTACGGTAACCTTGAATGCCTTGGTCCAGGAACGATTCGACCTTGTTGCCGACTACACCACCGAGCCCTTTGAGCACGATCTGCAGGAAGATCCCGTGGTCGCCCTTTTCGTTTTCAGGTATTGCCTGGCTGAAGTCGTCGTAGTCCATCCAGTAGCGATTGATCAGGCGCAGTTTCCAGCAGCAGTTGTCGTACTCGAAGCCGCCCATCGCTTCCAGCGTGCGGTTACGGTTGTAGTCATGCTGCCAGCGGGCAATGACGCTCCATTGCGGCACGATCGGCCAGATGACCGAGAAGTCGTGCTGCTGGATCTTGTAGTAGTCCTTGATGTAGCCCGGCGTGCCCGGCGTACCGTAGTCACCACCGCCGACCTTCCAGTTACCGGTCTGCGAGTCGTAGGTGATCAGGTCGTTGCGGTAGCGATAGCCGAGGTTGACGACCTTGTTCGGGTTGTCCTCGGGCTGGTAGTGGAACATCGCGCTGCCCGAGCGAGGGCTGTGGGTGTCCGGGTCCCAGTTGTAGTCCGAATTGAAGCGCCAGTCGCGGTTGAAAGCGTATTCGTATTCAAGCGCGTACGGCGAGACATCCGACTTGCTGTCCACTCGGGTGCGGTAGTCGATGCCTGGCAGCTGGACCTTGCGATCCTTGAAGTAGAACGCCTGGCCGATACTGAAGCGCTGGCGCTGGAAGCCGTTGTCTTCGATCCAACGGTTGGTCAGGCCCAGCGACAGCTTGTTCTCGTCGCCGATGCGGTCGGTGCCGGTGAAACGGTTGTCGCGGAACAGCGACGAGTAGTTGAAGGTGCTCTCGCCGGAGTCGAACAGCGGGATGTCGGTCTGGTCCTTGTACGGCACGTAGAGGTAGAACAGACGCGGTTCGAGGGTCTGGCGGTAGTTGGTCCCGAACAGCTGTGTATTGCGATCGAAGTACAGGCCACTGTCGACACTGAAGACCGGAATATCGCGGTTCTGATTGCTCTTGAAGTCGCCATACACGTCGAGCATGCCCGGGTTGTCGGCGAGGTCTTTCTTGCCCTTGCTGTCGAGGTCGAGGTCATAGTGCGTGTAGACGTACTTCAGCTTGGGCGTGACATAGCCGTAGCTGGCCTCGAGCGGCAGGCTGATCGAGGGTGCGAAGTTGAGGCGGGTGCCGTTGGAGCGGGCAACGCCGAAGAGGTTTTCATCCAGCCGGCGGCCAGGGAGGCCGGCAGAGGCATCCGGATTACCATCTTTGTCCAGGACGAAGTCATTCTTCAGGTCACGATCGAAGCGTACCGCCTCGGCTTCGTAACCAAAGTCCAGGCCGCCCGGGTGGAATGGCAGCATGCCGTTGAGGGTCAGCTGAGGCAGGCGGTCGTAAGGCGTGATCTGCGAAATGGTTGCCAGCTCATAGGCGTGCACGTTCAGGCCAGCGGTGTAGGAGTCGCCACGGTAGGTGAGCGTGCCACGCTGGTTGATGTAATCACGGCTCTGCACGCCGATCTGGTCGGTTTCCAGGTCCTGGAAGTAGAACGGGTCGCTGATGTCGGTGTAGTCGACCTCGGCCATCAGGCGCTGGTCCAGGCCGCCCTTGTGTTGCCAGTTGACCATCCAGCGATCTTTCTTGTAGTCCGTCTGCAGTTCGCGGTCGTTGTCCTTGTCGTTCAGGAAAGCGCCGCCGAACTGCCCTTCGCTGGACTTGGTCAGGTAGCGGAACTCGCCTTCCATCAGCATGCCGCGCTTGGCCATGTAGCGCGGGTACAACGTGGCGTCGTAGTTAGGCGCCAGGTTGAAGTAGTACGGCGTGACCAGCATGAAGCCGGTGTCGCTGCTGGAGCTGAACGACGGCGGCAGGAAGCCGGACTGGCGACGGTCGTCGATCGGGAAGTAGATGTATGGTGTGTAGAACACCGGGAAATCCTTGACCCGCAGCGTCACGTTGGTCGCGGTGCCGAAGCCGGTGGCCGGGTTCAGGGTGATGTTGTTGCCCTTGAGCTGCCACGCGTTGCTGCCCGGCTCACAGGTGGTATAGGTACCGTCCTTGAGGCGGATGATGGCGTTCTCGGCGCGCTTGGCGTACAGCGCGTTGCCGCGGATGTGCGACTTGTGCATCACGTATTCGGCGTTGTCGACCCGGGCTTCGCCGGTGTCGAGCTGGATCTGCGCCTCGTCGCCGACCACCAGCGAGCCGTTGTCGCGGATCTTGACGTTGCCCTTGAGCTCGCCGCGGTTCTCGGCCTGGTACAGGTTGGCCTCGTCCGCCTCGGCCTGCATGCTGCCCTGGCGCATGACCACGTCACCGGCGAGGGTGGCGATCTGCTGCTCCTGCTGGTACTTGGAGACCTTGGCGTTGATGTAGGTGGGCGACTCGTCCTTGGGCGTGGAGTCGTTCATGCCTGGGCGGGTCGGCTCGATGTAGGCGCCGCCGCAGTACGGGCCGGTCTCGGCCAGCTGCGCAGCGGTGAGCTTCTCGCGCGGGACCCAGTCCAGGTGGCTGTAGTCTTCGCTGCGCGATTTCAGGCCGCGGCCCTTGGCCTCGGTGACCAGCATCGGCTTCTCGGCCTCGGGTGCGGCGGCTTCGCCAGGCGCTTCGGCGCCCGAGCTGGCAGCGGCAGCACCCGGATGAACCGGGCGCGGAGGCAGGTTGGCGGAGGTCTTGGGCTTGCAGTCCCAGCCACCGGAAGCGGAAACTTGGCAGTCGAACTGCTCGGCCGCCACCACGTACGACGTGGCCAGGGGTTGCAGGGCCAGCAGACCGCCTGTCACCAGCAATGGAAACTTTCTACGAAACGCGGGGGATTTCAATGCCATCTTATTAGTCCGGGCTTCCTGCGTGCCATCTGCCCGCGTGTGGGGGCCGCACGCCTCTCGATGGTCTGAAAAAGATGCTGGATAATAAAGCATGACCCGCTTGACGGCTAGGGCCGTCGGAGAACCCTTGTAATGCCCGATCACGATGTACGCCTGCAACAACTGACCGCCTGGCTTGCCGGGCAACTGGAGAGCCTGTTCCTTAGCAACGCCTGGGGCGAAGTGCCCCCCGGCAGCCTGACCGCCGCCAGCAGCGATGCGAGTTTCCGTCGTTATTTCCGCTGGGAGGGCGCTGGCCACAGCTTCGTGATCATGGATGCGCCGCCGCCGCAGGAAAATTGCCGTCCGTTCGTCGATATCGATCACCTGCTGGCCACGGCGGGCGTGAACGTGCCGGTCATTCATGCCCAGGACCTGGAGCGTGGTTTCCTGTTGTTGGGCGATCTGGGCCGTCAGACATACCTGGACATCATTGGTTCGGACAACGCTGACGCACTGTTCGCCGATGCCATCGATGCGCTGCTGGCGTTCCAGCGCCTGCCGATGGACGCGCCGCTGCCCAGCTATGACGTTGCCCTGCTGCGCCGCGAGGTGGAGCTGTTCCCCGAGTGGTACGTGGGTCGCGAGCTGGGACTGGGCTTCAGCGAAGCACAGCAGGCCACCTGGCAACGGGTCAGCCAGGTGCTGATCGACAGCGCCCTGGCCCAGCCCAAGGTGCTGGTGCACCGCGACTACATGCCGCGCAATCTGATGCAGAGCACCCCCAACCCAGGCGTGCTGGACTTCCAGGATGCCGTCTACGGCCCGGTCACCTACGACATCACCTGCCTGTTCAAGGACGCCTTCCTTAGCTGGCCGCAGGCGCGCGTGGAAGGCTGGCTGCGTGGTTATTGGGAGAAGGCCCGCGCCACCGGCGTCCCGGTGCAGCCTGAGTTCGAGGCGTTCCACCGTGCCAGCGACCTTATGGGGGTGCAGCGCCACCTCAAGGTCATCGGTATCTTTGCCCGCATCTGCCACCGTGACGGCAAGCCGCGCTATCTCGCCGACGTGCCGCGTTTCTTCGCCTATATAGATGAAGTGGTCGCTCGCCGTCCCGAACTGGCCGAGCTGGGGCAACTGATTGCCGAGCTCAAGGGCGAGGCGCGTTCATGAAGGCGATGATCCTGGCGGCAGGCAAGGGCGAGCGCATGCGCCCGCTGACCCTGCATACGCCCAAGCCACTGGTGCCCGCGGCCGGCAAGCCGCTGATCGAATACCACCTCGAGGCACTGGCCCGCGCCGGTATCCGTGAAGTGGTCATCAACCACGCCTGGCTCGGCCAGCAGATCGAGGACCACCTGGGCGACGGCAGCCGTTTCGGACTGAGCATCCGCTACTCCCCGGAGGGCGAGCCACTGGAAACCGGTGGCGGGATCTTCAAGGCGTTGCCGCTGCTTGGGGATGCGCCGTTCCTGCTGGTCAACGGTGATGTCTGGACCGACTACGACTTCACAGGCCTGAATGCTCCCCTGCAAGGGCTGGCGCACCTGGTGCTGGTGGACAATCCCGGCCATCACGGCCGTGGCGACTTCCGCCTGGCGGATGGCCAGGTGAGCGATGGTGACGAAGCGCCGGGAACGCTGACCTTCAGCGGCATCTCGGTGCTGAGTCCGGCCCTGTTCGAGGGTTGCCAAGCCGGCGCGTTCAAGTTGGCCCCGCTACTGCGCAAGGCCATGGTCGAGGGGCGGGTGAGCGGTGAGCACTATCGTGGCCACTGGATCGATGTCGGCACCCTCGAGCGCCTGGCCGATGTCGAGCGCCTGATCGGCGAGCGTGCCTGACATGTGGTGGCCGAGCACAGTGATTGGTGCCGGTGCCGGTTTCGCCGTGGCCAGCATCCCAGGGGCATTGCTGGGGGCGTTGCTGGGACAGGCCATGGATCGGCGCCTGCGACTGCAGGGTTGGGAGGATGTGCGCGAGCGCCTGGGTGGGCGCCCGGCGCTGCGTGACGAGGAACTGCTGTTTGTCCTGCTCGGACGCCTGGCCAAGAGCGACGGCCGGGTGCTCGAGGGGCATATCCAGCAGGCGCGTCAGGAGATGTCGCGGCTGGACCTGGCCGAGCCTGCGCGGATGCGGGCGATTGCCGCGTTCAACCGCGGCAAGTCGGGCAAGGGCCGGCTGGGTCACTACCTGCGCCGGATCAAGCTGCAGCCTCACGCTGCCGAGGGTACCCTGCGTGCCTGTTGGCGCATGGTCTGGGCCGACGGCAAGGCAGGGCGCCAGGAGCGCGACCTGCTGTTGGGCTGGGGGCAGCAGTTGGGGCTCAGTCGCAACCAGGTGCAGGCCATGTCGCTGGAGTATGAACCGCGCAAGTCGGCGGTCGAGGGCGGTGCGATGACCTATGCCGCAGCGTTGAGGCTGCTGGGGGTGGAACCGGATACCGAGGCGGACAAGGTCAAGCAGGCCTACCGACGTTTGCTCAGCCGACATCACCCGGACAAGCTGGTGGGCAGTGGCGCCAGTGAGGCCAAGGTGCGCGAGGCGACCGAGCATACCCGCGAGTTGCATCAGGCCTATGCCATGATTCGCAAGCGGCGCGGGCTTTAGGTTTGCCATCGCAGGGCAAGCCCGCTCCCACGTTGTTGGAGTTGGCTTGTCCCTCGATACGCGTCACTCTTCCTTGGGCTTCAGCCAGCCGCGTACCCTGCGCAGCAATTGCTCCTGCTCGGCGGCCTTGTTGCCTGGAACGACCATCAGCGACAGCTGCCGGTACTGGCTGTTTTTCTCGCGCTTGCTGGCTTGCAGGCGTTGTTGGGCAGCCAGTCGATCCTGGCTGCGGGTTGTGTAGTACAGATCAGCCGTTGGTACTTTCAGGATCGGCGTCAGGCTCAGCAGGTCGTGCTCCACCCGCGCCGGCGTCTGTGCGGCGACCATCACCAGTTTCTGCACCTGGGGCGGCTGCTTCTCGCTGAGGTAGCGCGCGGCCCAGTACGCGCCACTGCCGTTACCCAGCAGCACGATGCTGCGCGCTTTCTGCTGCTGGGCATAAGCCACGGCGGCATCGAGGCGGGCGAAGATGCGTTCGGCATCCTCCTCACTGGTGTGCTGGTCGGCCTCGACCGCGTCGGTGCTGTCGGCTGCGTCCGCCTCGGGCGCGGTCGCCTGGGCGACATTGGCATTGGCGTCTGCTGGCGTGTCCTTGGCTGGAGCCGACTCGCCTTCTTCCTTTTTCGGTTCGACCACCGGCTTGGCTTCGACCCGGGCCTGCGGGCGTTCTGCAAGCAGATCGGGCAGGCTCAGGCTCAGGGTGCTCCAGCCGACATCGGGGAAGCCACGGCGCAGCGGGCCGACGGTGGTTGGCCAGTCAGCACTTTCGCCGGCACCGGGAACAATGATCACCGCGCCTTGCGGATCGCTGTCGTTGGCCGGCTTCCACAGGGCCAGGAAGTTCTCGCCATTGGCCTGCAAGGTCTGTTGCTCGGCCTTGGGCACCTGGCGCTCAAGGGCCAGGGCGTCGTCCTGGCTGCGTTCAAGCAGCGCTGGTCGGGGAGCGGGGGCCGCAGTTTCGGCGGCATCCTGCGGTTTTTCGGCGTCGGCGGCCCGAGCGCCGAGCGGCAGGAGCGAAGCCAGGCAGAACATTGCCAGCGTCGTGCGATAAAGTGTGAACATCGATCAATCCAAGGCCAGAATCATACCGGCAGCCTAATGGTATTTGCCCGCGACGGCCACGCCAGGCGGCCGTCATTGCCAAGACGAGCGTAGAGATGAAGCGAGTGCGTTGCCTGTGGGTTATCGGCTGGTTGTGTCTACCCTTGATCGCCCTGGCAAAGCCGGAGGCGCCGCCACCCGTGGTGCTGGAACCGGCCCAGCAGCAGTGGCTGGACGAACACCGCGGCCTGCGCGTCGGCCTGGTACTGCAGGCGCCCTATGCTCAGTTCGACCGCCGACTGCAGCAATTCTACGGGGCCAACGTCGAACTGATCGACGCACTGTCCCGGGCACTGCGGCTGGACCTGACCTGGCGCGGCTTCCCGGATCAGGCGGCGCTGGAGCACGCGTTGCAGGCGGGAGAGATCGATTTCGCTCCAGGCCTGACGCAGACACCCACCAGCCTGCGGCTGTGGTTGTTCAGTGACCCTTACATGCGTGTGCCGCAGTTGGTGGTGGGGATGCGCAGCGGCGCGGTGGCCGTGGAGCTGGAGAAGCTGACCGCCAACGAACGGGTGGCGGTGCGCATGCCGGGCTCCCTGGCGGACTACCTGCGGAGCAACTACGGCAACCTCAACCTGCAGGGCGTGCCCAACGAGCGGGAGGCGCTGCAGCTGGTGTTGGGTGGGCAGGCCACCTTCGCCGTGCTGGACGAGGCGCAACTGAGTCGGTTTTCCCGCGAAGGCGAGTTCGCCGACCTGGCGGTAGTGGGTGACATCGGTTTGCCGCAGTTGCTGCGGGTCGGATCACGGCGCGATTGGCCCGTGCTCGCCGATATCCTCGAACGCGCCTTGCAGGCCCTGCCGGCCAAGACCCTGGAGCAGATGCACCAGCGCTGGTTGCAGCCCAAGTACCCACGCTTTTCCGAGTCCGCCGGCTTCTGGCAGAACCTCGCCTTGCTGTTCGGCCTGCTGCTGTTGTGTGCCCTGGCCACCCTGGTCTGGCAGCGACGCCAGCAGCGCGGCTTGGAACGCGGCTTGCTGGCGGCCCGCGAGAGCCTGGTGGAGCGCCAGGTGCGCGAGGAGGCCTTGCGCCTGAGTCAGTTCTCCATCGACCAGAGCACGGTGGGCATCCTCTGGGTCAACTGGGACAGCCATGTGCGCTACGCCAACCATGCCGCCGAACGCATGCTGGGCTTCGTCGAGGGGGCATTGCTGGAGCGGCCGCTGGTGGATATCGAACCGAATCTGACGATGGATCGCTGGCTGGAACTGTGGAAGCGCGCACGCACCGGGGATGGCGGCGAGCAGCAGTTTGAAAGCCAGTGCCGGCGCGCCGACGGCAGCCTGTTCCCGGTCGAGTTGTCGTTGTCGTTCCTGCGTTTTCGCGATGCGGAGTACCTGGTGGTGTTCCTCGCCGATGTCACCGAGCGCCAGCGCGATCTGGCCGCGTTGCGCGAAAGCGAGGCGCGGCTCAAGGGCATTGCCGGCAACGTGCCGGGGCTGGTGTTCCGCCTGGAGCGCGACCCGGCCGAGGGCGACCCGGAGTTCCCCTATATCAGCGAGGGCAGCGAGGCATTGGTCGGCTATACCCCGGCGGCGATCCAGCACCCGCAGATGGGGCTGCGCAACCTGGTCCACCCCCAGGACCGCGCCGACTATCACCGGGTCCAGGACCTGGCCCTGGCCAGCGACCAGGACTGGTCGTGGCAGGGCCGTATCCTCACCCGCCAGGGCGAACAGCGCTGGGCTGACATCAAGGCGACCACACGCCGCCTGGCCGATGGGCGCATGGTGTGGGATGGTGTGGTCTGGGACATCACCCAGGGCAAGCAGGCCGAGCTGGCCCTGGCCGCCTCCCAGGAGCAGTTGCGTGAGTTGTCGGCGCACCTGGAGAGCGTGCGCGAGGAGGAAAAGGCCCGTATCGCCCGCGAGGTGCATGACGAACTGGGGCAGATGCTCACGGTGCTCAAGCTCGAGGTGTCGATGTGCGAGCTGGCCTATGCCGAGCTGGACGCCGGGCTGCATGAGCGCCTGGCCAGCATGAAGCGCCTGATCGCCCAACTGTTCCAGCTGGTGCGTGACGTGGCCAGCGCGTTGCGCCCGCCGATTCTGGATGCCGGGATCGCCTCGGCCATCGAGTGGCAGGCACGGCGTTTCGAGGCCCGCACGCAGATCCCCTGCCTGGTCGAGGTCCCGGAGCAACTGCCGCCCTTGAGCGATGCCAAGGCCATCGGCCTGTTCCGCATCCTCCAGGAGGCGCTGACCAACGTCATGCGCCATGCCCGGGCGCACACCGTGCAGATCGCCCTGGTCGAGGAAGGCGGGCAGTTGCGCATGACGGTCATCGACGATGGCGTGGGGTTCGCCGTCGATGCGGCCCGGCCGACTTCGTTCGGCCTGGTGGGGGTGCGTGAGCGCGTGCTGATGCTGGGCGGCGACATGACCCTGGAGAGCGAGCCCGGCGAAGGCAGCAGCCTGAGCGTGGCGATTCCTTTGGCGTAGGAGAGAACGATCGTGATTCGAGTGCTGGTGGCGGAAGACCACACCATCGTCCGTGAGGGCATCAAGCAGTTGATTGGCCTGGCCAAGGACATGCAGGTCGCCGGCGAGGCGGGCAACGGCGAGCAGTTACTGGAGACCCTGCGCCATACCCCTTGTGAGGTGGTGCTGCTGGATATCTCCATGCCGGGGGTGAATGGCCTGGAGGCCATCCCGCGGATCCTGGCATTGAGCAACCCGCCGGCGATCCTGATGCTGTCGATGCATGATGAAGCGCAGATGGCTGCGCGGGCGCTGAAGGCCGGGGCGGCGGGCTACGCCACCAAGGACAGCGACCCGGCGCTGCTGCTCACCGCGATTCGCCGGGTTGCCGGCGGCGGGCGCTATATTGACCCGAGCCTGGCCGACCGCATGGTCTTCGAGGTGGGGTTGACCGAAACCCGGCCGTTGCACACGCTGCTGTCCGAGCGCGAGTTCTCGGTGTTCGAGCGCCTGGCCCAGGGCGCCAACGTCAATGACATCGCCCAGCAGCTGGCGCTGTCGAACAAGACCATCAGCACCCATAAGGCGCGCTTGATGCAGAAGCTCAAGGTCAACTCGCTGGCGGAGCTGGTGAAGTACGCGATGGAGCACAAGCTGGTCTGATTGCGACATGCCCGGTTTTTTGTAGGAGCAGCCCCTGGGCTTCAGCTTATATTGCCGGGGCTGCTCTGCAGCCCTTTCGCGGCGCAAGGCCGCTCCTACAAGGGAATGTGTCTGTCCTGAAAGCGCCATCCTTGTAGGGCAATCCCTACAGCAAGTCTTCCATGCGGATGATGGCAATCTCTCAGTCCCCCCGATTTTCGGGCGCTTGCGCCTCTTCTACGCTGTGCCCACGCAGTCATTCCAACAAGAAGGTGCAGGGCATGAGCGAGGCGAATTCGAACGAGACGCTGGTCAGCTTCCGAGGTGTGCAGAAGAGCTACGACGGCGAATCGCTGATCGTCAAGGACCTCAACCTGGACATCCGCAAGGGCGAGTTCCTGACCCTGCTCGGCCCGTCCGGCTCGGGCAAGACCACCAGCCTGATGATGCTGGCCGGCTTCGAGACCCCCACCGCCGGTGAAATCCAGCTGGCCGGACGCTCGATCAACAATGTGCCGCCGCACAAGCGTGACATCGGCATGGTGTTCCAGAACTACGCGCTGTTCCCGCATATGACCGTGGCCGAGAACCTGGCCTTCCCGCTGACCGTGCGCAACCTGAGCAAGACCGACATCAGCGAGCGGGTCAAGCGCGTGCTCGGCATGGTCCAGCTCGACGCCTTCGCCAAGCGCTACCCCGGACAGCTGTCCGGCGGTCAGCAGCAGCGCGTGGCCTTGGCCCGTGCCCTGGTGTTCGAGCCGCAGCTGGTGCTGATGGACGAACCGCTCGGCGCCCTGGACAAGCAACTGCGCGAACACATGCAGATGGAGATCAAGCATATCCACCAGCGCCTGGGCGTGACCGTGGTCTACGTGACCCACGACCAGGGCGAGGCGCTGACCATGTCCGACCGGGTGGCGGTGTTCCACCAGGGCGAGATCCAGCAGATCGCCGACCCGCGCACCCTCTACGAAGAGCCGCGCAACACCTTCGTCGCCAACTTCATCGGCGAGAACAACCGCCTCAACGGCACCCTGCTGGCCAGTGACGGCAAGCGCTGCCAGGTGCAACTGGCCCGTGGCGAGCGGGTCGAGGCGCTGGCGGTGAACGTCGGCCAGGCCGGCGAGCCGGTGACCCTGTCGATCCGCCCGGAGCGCGTGCGCCTGAACGGCCACAGCGAAAGCTGCGTGAACCGCTTCTCCGGCCGCGTGGCCGAGTTCATCTACCTGGGCGACCACGTGCGGGTGCGCCTGGAGGTGTGCGGCAAGGCCGATTTCTTCGTCAAGCAGCCGATCGCCGAGCTCGACCCGGCCCTGGCCGTGGGCGATGTGGTACCGCTGGGCTGGGAGGTGGAACACGCCCGCGCGCTCGATCCGATTGCCGAAGCCCATTGATGGTTTGCTTCACCAACCCTGAACTGTGGAGAGAATAATAATGCGCAAGCAGTTGAAACTGACCGCCCTGGCCCTTGGCCTGTTCGTCGCCGGGCAGGCCCTGGCGGCCGACCTGACCGTGATCTCCTTTGGCGGCGCCAACAAGGCGGCCCAGACCAAGGCGTTCTACGAGCCATGGGAGAAGGCTGGCAAGGGCAAGATCGTCGCCGGTGAGTACAACGGCGAGATGGCCAAGGTGAAGGCCATGGTCGACACCAAGAGCGTGTCCTGGAACCTTGTGGAAGTCGAGTCGCCGGAGCTGGCCCGTGGATGCGACGAAGGCATGTTCGAGGAACTCGACCCGGCCCTGTTCGGTGATGAGGCTGACTACGTACCGGGCGCCATCCAGCCATGCGGCGTCGGTTTCTTCGTGTGGTCCACGGTGATGGCCTACAACGCCGACAAGCTCAAGACCGCCCCGACCAGTTGGGCCGACTTCTGGGACACCCAGAAATTCCCGGGCAAGCGCGGCCTGCGCAAGGGCGCCAAGTACACCCTCGAATTCGCCCTGATGGCCGACGGCGTCGCGCCAAAAGAAGTGTACAAGGTGCTCGGCACCAAGGAAGGCCAGGACCGCGCCTTCAAGAAACTCGATCAGCTCAAGCCAAGCATCCAGTGGTGGGAAGCTGGTGCCCAGCCACCGCAGTACCTGGCCTCGGGTGACGTGGTCATGAGCTCGGCCTACAACGGCCGGATCGCCGCGGTGCAGAAAGAAAGCAACCTGAAGGTGGTGTGGAACGGCGGCATCTACGACTTCGACGCCTGGGCCATCCCGAAAGGCGCCAAGGATGTGGAAGAAGCGAAGAAATTCATCGCCTACACCGTCCAGCCCGAACAGCAGAAGACCTACTCCGAGAACATCGCCTACGGCCCGGCCAATTCCAAGGCCGTCCCGCTGCTGGCCGATGCGGTGAAGAAGGACATGCCGACCACGCCTGAGAACATCGCCAACCAGGTGCAGATCGACGTGGCCTTCTGGGCCGACAACAGCGAACAGCTGGAGCAACGCTTCAACGCCTGGGCGGCGAAGTAGTAGGGACACAATCCCTGATGTCTGTAGGAGCGGCCTCGTGCCGCGAAAGGGCTGCAAAGCAGCCCCCAGCATCTTGTGCATCACGGCTGAGATCCAGGGGCCGCTTCGCGGTCCTTTCGCGGCACGAGGCCGCTCCTACAGTTAGCGCGTCAAGCCTGAGGTCACCGCTGTCATTGTAAAGCGGCCTCGATGTTTCCCTGATTTCCCGGAGTTCGCCATGGCCATTGCAGTGCCCCTCAACGAAGGCGCGGGTAAAAGCCTCAAGCAGCGCCTCAAGCATGCCGAGCGGGTCAACCGCTGGAAGGCCCAGGCGTTGATCGCGCCGCTGGCGCTGTTCCTCCTGCTGGTGTTCCTGGTGCCGATCGCGGCGCTGCTGTACAAGAGCGTCGGCAACCCCGAGGTGGTCGCCGGCCTGCCGCGCACCGTCGAGGCGGTGGCGCAGTGGGACGGCAAGAGCCTGCCCGGCGAGGAGGTCTACAAGGCCCTCAGCCAGGACCTGGCCGAGTCGCGCAAGAACCAGACCCTGGGCGACCTCTCCAAGCGCCTGAACATGGAGCTGGCCGGCTACCGCAGCCTGCTGGCCAAGACCGCGCGTGCGCTGCCGTTCAAGGCCGAGCCCGCGTCTTATAAGGATGCCCTGCAAGCGCTGGACGAGCGTTGGGGTGACCCGGCCTACTGGCAGGCGATCCGCCGCAACACCAGCACGGTCACCTCTTTCTACCTGCTGGCCTCCGTCGATCACCGCATCGACGACCTCGGCGAACTGGCCAAGGCCACGCCGGACCAGGCCATCTACCTGGATATCTTTGCCCGCACCCTGTGGATGGGCGTGGTGATCACCGCCATCTGCCTGGTGCTGGCCTACCCGCTGGCGTACCTGCTGGCCAACTTGCCGACCCGGCAGAGCAACCTGCTGATGATCCTGGTGCTGCTGCCGTTCTGGACCTCGATCCTGGTGCGGGTGGCGGCGTGGATCGTGCTGTTGCAGTCGGGCGGGCTGATCAACAGCGCGCTGATGGCCATCGGCATCATCGACCAACCGCTGGAGCTGGTGTTCAACCGCACCGGCGTGTACATCTCGATGGTGCACATCCTGCTGCCGTTCATGATCCTGCCGCTGTACAGCGTGATGAAGGGTATTTCGCCCAGTTACATGCGCGCGGCGATTTCCCTGGGTTGCCATCCGTTCGCCAGTTTCTGGCGGGTGTACTTCCCACAGACCTATGCCGGTGTCGGCGCCGGTTGCCTGCTGGTGTTCATCCTGGCCATCGGCTACTACATCACCCCGGCGCTGCTGGGCAGCCCGAACGACCAGATGGTCAGCTACTTCGTCGCCTTCTACACCAACACCAGCATCAACTGGGGCATGGCCACCGCCCTGGGCGGGCTGTTGCTGCTGGCGACCGTGCTGCTGTACCTGATCTATAGCTGGCTGGTCGGCGCCAGCCGCCTGCGCCTGAGCTGAGGAGCGTTGTCATGCTGAGCCCCTACATGTCGCCCGTGGAACGGGTGTGGTTCTACAGCCTGCGCATCCTGTGCGGCCTGATCCTGCTGTTCCTGGTACTGCCGGTACTGGTGATCATCCCGCTGTCGTTCAACAGCGGGAGCTTCCTGGTGTACCCGCTGCAAGGTTTCTCGCTGCACTGGTACCAGGACTTCTTCGCTTCCGCTGAATGGATGCGCGCCCTGAAGAACAGCATCATCGTCGCCCCGGCGGCCACGGTGCTGGCCATGGTGTTCGGCACCCTGGCGGCCATCGGCCTGACCCGCGGCGACTTTCCCGGCAAGTCGCTGGTGATGGCGCTGGTGATCTCGCCGATGGTGGTGCCGGTGGTGATCATCGGCGTGGCCAGCTACCTGTTCTTCGCCCCGTTGGGCATGGGCAACAGCTTCACCTCGTTGATCCTGGTGCACGCGGTGCTGGGTGTGCCGTTCGTGATCATCACCGTGTCGGCCACGCTGCAGGGCTTCAACTACAACCTGGTGCGCGCGGCGGCCAGCCTCGGGGCCTCGCCATTGCTGGCCTTCCGTCGGGTGACCTTGCCGCTGATCGCCCCCGGGGTGATCTCCGGCGCGCTGTTCGCCTTCGCCACGTCGTTCGATGAGGTGGTGGTGACCCTGTTCCTCGCCGGGCCCGAGCAGGCGACCCTGCCACGGCAGATGTTCAGCGGCATTCGCGAGAACCTGAGCCCGACCATCGCGGCGGCGGCCACCTTGCTGATCGCCTTTTCGGTGATCCTGCTGCTGACCCTGGAGTGGCTGCGTGGGCGCAGCGAGAAGCTGAGGACCCAGCAGCCGGCCTGACTGCCGGGAGGGCTTTGCCCTCCTTTCGCGGCGCAAGGCCGCTCCTACAAGGGGTCGCGGTCTCCTGTAGGAGCGGCCTTGTGCCGCGAAAGGGGGGCCAATTGATACCAATCAGCCCTCATCCGCTTCCCTGAGTTACAATGCGCGCCACCGTGATTCTGCCCAACAGGTGCGCCATGCAGCCCTACGCTATTGCCCCCTCCATTCTGTCCGCCGATTTCGCCCGCCTGGGCGAGGACGTCGACAAGGTCCTGGCCGCCGGGGCCGACATCGTCCACTTCGATGTCATGGACAACCACTACGTGCCCAACCTGACCATCGGCCCGATGGTCTGCAGCGCCCTGCGCAAGTACGGCGTGACCGCGCCGATCGACGTGCACCTGATGGTCAGCCCGGTCGACCGCATCATCGGCGACTTCATCGAGGCCGGCGCCACCTACATCACCTTCCACCCGGAAGCCTCCCAGCACATCGACCGCTCGCTGCAACTGATCCGCGATGGCGGCTGCAAGGCCGGCCTGGTGTTCAACCCGGCCACCGGCCTGGATGCGCTGAAGTACGTGATGGACAAGGTCGACATGGTCCTGCTGATGAGCGTCAACCCAGGCTTCGGCGGGCAGAAGTTCATCCCCGGCACCCTCGACAAGCTGCGCGAAGCCCGCGCGCTGATCGACGCCAGTGGCCGTGACATCCGCCTGGAGATTGACGGCGGCGTCAACGTAGGCAATATCCGCGAGATCACCGCCGCCGGCGCTGACACCTTCGTGGCCGGCTCGGCGATCTTCAACGCCCCGGACTACAAGGAAGTCATCGACAAGATGCGTGCCGAAATGGCGCTGGCACGCGCATGAGCGGTTTCGAGCAGCTGTTCCCGGGGACACTGCCCAGGCTGGTGATGTTCGATCTGGATGGCACCCTGATCGATTCGGTACCCGACCTGGCCGCAGCTGTCGACCGCACGCTGCTCGAACTCGGGCGACCGCCCGCAGGCCTGGAGGCCGTGCGCCACTGGGTCGGCAACGGCGCCCAGGTGCTGGTGCGCCGGGCCCTGGCCGGCGATATCGATCACACCGCGGTGGACGACGAGCTGGCCGAACGCGCGCTGGCGCTGTTCATGGAAGCCTATGCCGACAACCATGAACTCACCGTGGTCTACCCCGGTGTACGCGATACCCTGCGCTGGCTGCGCAAGCAGGGCGTGGAGATGGCGCTGATCACCAACAAGCCCGAACGCTTCGTCGCCCCCTTGCTCGACCAGATGAAGATCGGCCGCTATTTCCGCTGGATCATCGGCGGTGACACCCTGCCACAGAAGAAACCCGACCCGGCGGCGCTGTTGTTCGTCATGAAAATGGCCGGCGTCAGTGCCGAACAATCGCTGTTCGTCGGCGATTCGCGCAGCGACGTGCTGGCCGCCAAGGCCGCCGGCGTCAAGTGCGTTGGCCTGAGCTACGGCTACAACCATGGCCGGCCGATCGGCGACGAGTCACCCAGCCTGGTCATCGACGACCTGCGCCTACTGTTGCCCGGTTGCTTAGTCACCGACACTGGGATAACGTTGGCGGACCTTCAAGCCCCGCAAAGCAGAGACAACAACGTGGTGGTTACCGGCAAATTCTGGATGAAAGTCATCAAGGCCCTGGCCCGCTGGCGCTGGCGCGCCTGACTCCTGCCCACCGGCGCCTGCCGGTATATCCATTTGCCCGCCCCCATTGCTGCTTGCCCCGAGGCTACACATGACCCGCGAAGAATTCCTGCGCCTGGCCGCTGCCGGCTACAACCGTATTCCCCTGGCCTGCGAAACCCTGGCCGACTTCGACACGCCGCTGTCGATCTACCTGAAGCTGGCCGACCAGCCCAACTCCTACCTGCTCGAGTCCGTGCAGGGCGGCGAAAAATGGGGCCGCTATTCGATGATCGGCCTGCCGTCGCGCACCGTGCTGCGTGTGCACGGCTACCACGTCAGCATCCTGCAGGATGGCGTCGAGGTGGAAAGCCACGACGTCGAGGATCCGCTGGCCTTCGTCGAGACGTTCAAGGACCGCTACAAGGTCGCCGACATTCCCGGCTTGCCGCGTTTCAACGGCGGCCTGGTGGGCTATTTTGGCTATGACTGCGTGCGTTACGTGGAAAAACGCCTGGGCGCCAGCCCCAATCCGGATCCGCTTGGGGTGCCGGATATCCTGCTGATGGTCTCCGATGCCGTGGTGGTGTTCGACAACCTGGCGGGCAAGATGCACGCCATCGTGCTGGTCGACCCGGCCGAGGCGCAGGCCTTCGAGCAAGGCCAGGCTCGCCTGCAGGGGCTTCTGGACACCCTGCGCCAGCCGATCACTCCGCGTCGTGGCCTGGACCTGAGCGGGCCGATGGCCGCCGAGCCGGCATTCCGCTCCAGCTACACACAAGCCGACTACGAAAACGCCGTGGGCCGCATCAAGGAATACATCCTGGCCGGTGACTGCATGCAGGTGGTGCCGTCCCAGCGCATGTCCATCGACTTCAAGGCCGCGCCCATCGACCTGTACCGGGCGCTGCGCTGCTTCAACCCGACGCCGTACATGTACTTCTTCAATTTCGGCGACTTCCATGTGGTCGGCAGTTCGCCGGAAGTGCTGGTGCGGGTCGAGGACAACCTGGTCACCGTGCGCCCGATCGCCGGTACCCGCCCACGCGGGGCCACCGAAGAAGCCGACCGGGCGCTGGAAGACGACCTGCTGTCGGACGACAAGGAAATCGCCGAGCACCTGATGCTCATCGACCTGGGCCGCAACGACGTGGGCCGGGTGTCGGCCACCGGCAGCGTGCGCCTGACCGAGAAAATGGTGATCGAGCGATACTCGAACGTCATGCATATCGTGTCCAACGTCACCGGCCAACTGCGTGACGGGCTGACGGCCATGGACGCGCTGCGGGCGATCCTGCCGGCCGGTACCCTCTCTGGCGCGCCGAAGATCCGCGCCATGGAGATCATCGACGAGCTGGAGCCGGTCAAGCGCGGCGTCTACGGTGGCGCGGTGGGCTACTTTGCCTGGAACGGCAACATGGACACCGCCATCGCCATCCGCACCGCAGTGATCAAGGACGGCGAACTGCATGTGCAGGCCGGTGGCGGCATCGTCGCCGACTCGGTGCCGGCGCTGGAGTGGGAAGAGACCATCAACAAGCGCCGGGCGATGTTCCGTGCGGTGGCGCTGGCCGAGCAGACCTCCTTCAAGTAGATCGATTGGGGCTGCTTTGCAGCCCATTCGCGGCTAAAGCCGCTCCCACAGATTGGCGTAGTACCTGTAGGAGCGGCTTTAGCCGCGAATGGGCCGCAGAGCGGCCCCAAAGAGCTAGAAGTCGACGCTGACCCCCAGGCTCACCCCTTGCTGGGTCAACTCATCACTCTTGCGCCAGTTATAGTTCCCCCGCAGGTTCACCCCCGGCACCAGTTCATGGCTCAGCCCCAGGCTGGCGCGGGTCAGATTGCTGTGCGGCGTATACCCGGTCAGGGTGAAGTCGTTCGCCGGCAGGCTGGTCAGGTGCAGGCGCAGGTCCTGCTGATCGTCCTCGAACTCGTGCTCGCGGGCCACCTCGGCAAACAGCCTGGTCGTCGGCAGGAGCTGCACGCTCCCCAGCAGGCCGGCCCCCAGCCGGCGCGATGTGCGCTCCTGATCGTCGAAGCCGAGCGCCGTGGAGCGGCCGCTTTTCTCGTCATACCCATCGACCTTGACCCGCGCATAGTCGGCGCTGATGAACGGTGCCAGTTGCCAGCGGCTGCTCTCGGCCGCCAGGTTGTAGCCCACCCGGCCGGTGACGGCCCAGGCTTCGCCATTGGAATCGCCTTTCTCGCTGCGGTCATTCACCCCCAAGGCGAAGGTGCGTTTGAGGTCGCGATAGTCCAGGTGCCCGGCGGTCAGCGCCGCGTCGGCCCACCAGCGATCCTGGCGGAACTGGGCGAAGGCACTGGCAAGGTAGCTGTCGAGCTTGTAGTCGGAATCCTGTTGGCCCACCTCAAGCTTTTGTCGATACACGCCCGCTGCCAGCCCTACGCGCCAGGCGTCATCCAGCCGATAGCTGCCGCCGAGGGTCAGGTTGTAGCCGCGCCCGTCGCCGCTGGCGGCGCTGCGCTGGCTGCCGAAGTCCAGGTCCTGGCCGCCGGTGGCGACGAACGCCTGCCATTGACCGACCGCCTGCCAGGGCGTCTGCCACTGGTTGCGCAGTTCATCCTGGTGGGCGCGGATACTGGCGTGGGCGATTTCCGGCAGCAGGGTCAGTTCCCAGGGCGCGGCGAGGATCGAATAGGCGTAGTCGGCAATCAGTTGCTGACCGGCGATGGTCGGGTGCACCGAGTCGTTGAACAGCAGCCGGGTCGGGTCCGGCGTCGTGCCGTTCGCCCCGTAGACCGGGTTGCCCACGCAGCCGTCGCCGCTGTAGCAGGTGCCGACCAGGTTCTGGTCGGCGGCCAGGCCGAACTGGGCGGGGCTGGCCAGGGCCTCGCGTAGCAGTACTGGGACATTGAGCGGGATGATCTCGGCGTCGATCTGCCCGAGCCGGTTGACCAGCGACTGGTTGAACACGCCGGACAGTTGCGACAGCGGCCCTTGCTGGGGCGTGCCGCTGAAGTTCGGTGTCTGCCCCAGGTCCGGCAGCAGCCAGACCATGATGTAGCGCGCGCCGCCCTGTTGCAGCGCCTGCGCACTGGCCGCCAGGCGGGCACCGGCGGCGGCCGCGTCGGCGGGGCTGTTGACCAGGCCCTGGAGGAAGTCGTTGCCGCCACCGGTCAGGTAGTACAGGGCATTGGGATCGGCCCGCAGGCCGTTGGCCAGGTAACCGTCACGCTCGCGCAGAACCGTGCCGGCGCCGGGTCGACCGGGTGGGATGACGGCTTGCGAGGTGTCGGTGATCGAGTCGAGGATCTGCTGCGTGGTGTAGCCGCCCACGGCCCAATTGTTGCCGTCCGGGGTGCCTTGCAGCTGGTTGGTCAGCGACGTCGAGGGCCCCAGGCTTGTGCCGGAAAAGCCCAGCCTGCCACCCAGGATCATCGGCGACACCGGCGCGTAGTTGCCATTGGCATCGCGGTTGGTGAAGCGCATGCCTGGCGTGCCGCCGGTCAGGTCGGGGAACTGCCCGGCGTCGCTGAGGCTGTCACCGAAGACGATGAGTGATGCGTAGGGGGAGGGCGCGGCCATGATGGCCTGGCTGCAGGCGAGGGCGAGCATGCCGAGGGTGACGTGCAGGAATGGGGTCTTGCGCATGCATGAATATCCTTTTCGTTGTTTTTATTAAGGCAAGCCGCATGAACATAGCAAATCGCCGGTCTTTGCCCAGCATGGCAATGTTTTTCCAGTGTTTAGGGGCATATTGCACCCGCCGCCCCGGTAGGTTACTGTCCCGGAACGTATGAACGAGACCTACCCTGTGTTGATCGTCAGCAAACTCTTGATGCGCGTTATCAAGGCCGTCGCCCGTTGGCGTTGGCGCGCCTGACTTTTTCTCCTGCCGGTTCGCCCGGCCCGTCCCCGTTTGCCTTCCCCACTTGTTCCGTCAACCGCCCCGTGCGGGATCGGCCGCATTCATGAGCGGCAGCGGAAGGCTCGAATCAAAAGTCAGTATTCAAGAGGTTCGTTGCAGATGTTACTGATGATCGACAACTACGACTCCTTCACCTACAACGTCGTGCAGTACCTTGGCGAGCTGGGTGCCGAGGTCAAGGTCATTCGCAATGACGAAATGACCATCGCCCAGATCGAAGCCCTGAACCCCGAGCGCATCGTCGTCTCCCCGGGCCCGTGCACGCCGAGCGAAGCCGGGGTCTCCATCGAGGCCATCCTGCACTTCGCCGGCAAGCTGCCGATCCTGGGCGTCTGCCTGGGCCACCAGTCCATCGGCCAGGCCTTCGGCGGCGACGTGGTGCGCGCCCGCCAGGTGATGCACGGCAAGACCAGCCCGGTGCTGCACCGTGACCTGGGCGTGTTCGCCGGCCTGAACAACCCGCTCACCGTGACCCGCTACCACTCGCTGGTGGTCAAGCGCGAAACCCTGCCCGACTGCCTGGAGGTGACCGCCTGGACCGCCCACGCAGACGGCTCCGTCGACGAAATCATGGGCCTGCGTCATAAAACCCTGAACGTCGAAGGGGTACAGTTCCACCCCGAATCCATCCTCACCGAGCAGGGCCACGAGCTGTTCGCCAATTTCCTCAAGCAGACCGGCGGACGCCGTTAAGGACCGATCATGGATATCAAGACCGCTTTGACCCGTATCGTCGGCCACCTGGATTTGTCCACCGAGGAAATGCGCGACGTCATGCGCCAGATCATGACCGGCCAGTGCAGCGAGGCGCAGATCGGCGCCTTCCTCATGGGCATGCGCATGAAGAGCGAAAGCATCGACGAGATCGTCGGCGCGGTGTCGGTGATGCGTGAGCTGGCCGACAAGGTCGAGCTGAAGACCCTCGACGGCGTGGTCGACATCGTCGGCACAGGCGGTGATGGCGCCAACATCTTCAACGTGTCGACTGCTTCGGCCTTTGTGCTGGCTGCAGCTGGTTGCACCGTGGCCAAGCATGGCAACCGTGCGGTTTCCGGCAAGAGCGGCAGCGCCGATCTGCTGGAAGCCGCCGGTATCTACCTGAACCTGACCCCGGTCCAGGTCGCCCGCTGCATCGATAGCCTCGGCATCGGTTTCATGTTCGCCCAGACCCATCACAGTGCCATGAAGCACGCCGCCGGCCCGCGTCGCGACCTGGGCCTGCGCACCCTGTTCAACATGCTCGGCCCGCTTACGAATCCGGCCGGTGTGAAACACCAGGTGGTCGGGGTCTTCACCCAGGCCCTGTGCCGCCCGTTGGCCGAGGTGCTACAGCGCCTGGGCAGCAAGCATGTGCTGGTGGTGCACTCGAAGGACGGTCTGGACGAGTTCAGCCTGGCCGCGCCGACCTTCGTCGCCGAACTGAAGAATGACCAGATCACCGAGTACTGGGTCGAGCCGGAAGACCTCGGCATGAAGAGCCAGAGCCTGCATGGCCTGGCGGTCGAGGGGCCGCAGGCATCGCTGGAGCTGATCCGTGACGCCCTGGGCCGGCGCAAGACCGAGAACGGCCAGAAGGCCGCCGAGATGATCGTGCTCAACGCTGGCGCGGCGCTGTATGCCGCCGACCACGCGATGACCCTGGCCCAGGGTGTCGAGCTGGCCCACGATGTGCTGCACACCGGGCTGGCCTGGGAGAAACTGCAGGAGCTGGGCGCCTTTACCGCGGTATTCAAGGTGGAGAACGAAGCATGAGCGTACCGACGGTGCTGGAAAGGATCATCGCCCGCAAATTCCAGGAAGTGGCCGAGCGCAGCGCGCGGGTCAGCCTGGCTGAACTCGAGCGCCTGGCCAAGGCGGCCGATGCGTCCCGTGGCTTTGCCAGGGCATTGATCGAGCAGGCTGCGCGCAAGCAGCCTGCGGTGATCGCCGAAATCAAGAAGGCCTCGCCAAGCAAGGGCGTGATCCGCGAAAACTTCCTACCGGCGGAGATTGCCGTCAGCTACGAGAAAGGCGGGGCGACCTGCCTGTCGGTGCTGACCGACGTGGACTACTTCCAGGGTGCCGACGTCTACCTGCAGCAGGCGCGCGCCGCCGTTTCGCTGCCGGTGATCCGCAAGGACTTCATGGTCGATCCGTACCAGATCGTCGAAGCCCGTGCGCTGGGCGCCGACTGCGTGCTGCTGATCGTCTCGGCGCTGGACGACGTGAAGATGGCCGAGCTGGCCGCCACCGCCAAGGACGTCGGCCTCGACGTGTTGGTCGAAGTGCATGACGGTGATGAGCTGGAACGTGCGTTGAAGACCCTCGACACCCCGTTGGTCGGGGTCAACAACCGCAACCTGCATACCTTCGAAGTCAGCCTGGAGACTACCCTCGACCTGCTGCCACGCATCCCCCGCGATCGCCTGGCCATCACCGAGAGCGGCATCCTCAACCGTGCCGATGTCGAGCTGATGGAAATCAACGAGGTGTATTCGTTCCTGGTCGGCGAGGCGTTCATGCGCGCCGAGCAGCCAGGGTTGGAGCTGCAGCGGCTGTTCTTCCCCGAACAGGTGAAGAAGACTGTTCAGCAACTGGACTGATTTAAACGAAGCCGGCGTTACGCCGGCTTTTTTGTAGGCCTGCCCCGGCCCTTTCGCGGGTAAACCCGCTCCCACAGGACTTCTGTCGCTCTCAAGGAGTGTGCAGCACCTGTGGGAGCGGGTTTACCCGCGAAGAGGCCATAGAATCCAACATCAATGGTGGATCAATGACCGATCAACCCCTTGCCCTCACCGTCGAACAAGGCCTGCACGCCGAACAGGACCTGCTGGCCGCCGTCTGCCGCGGCGAGCGCGAATCCGGCGTGCTGTTCTGGCGCCCGACCGACCATGCCCTGGTCATGCCCCGGCGCATGAGCCGCCTGGACAACTTCGAGGCCGCCTGCGCCGAGCTGGCCATCGCCGGCTGGCCGGTGCTGCTGCGCGAAACCGGTGGCGAGCCCGTGCCGCAATCCCATGCGACGGTCAACGTGGCACTGGTCTATGTGGCACCGCGCAGCGAGGGTGACCACGGCCGCATTGAGAATGCCTACGAGCGTCTGTGCCTGCCGCTGTGCGATGTCCTGCGCGAATGGGGCGGTGTCGCTTCGGTGGGGGAGATCGACGGCGCCTTCTGCGATGGCCGCTACAACGTCAACCTCAATGGCCGCAAGCTGGTCGGCACGGCCCAGCGCTGGCGCCAGGGGATGGGGGGCAAGCGCCCGGTGGTGTTGGTGCATGGCGCGCTGTTGCTGGACAACGAGCGCGAATCGATGGTCGCGGCGGTCAACCGCTTCAATGAGTGCTGCGAGCTGGACCAGCGCTGCCGCGCCGACAGCCATATCGCCCTGCACGAGGTGGCGCCTACCGCCCCTTGGTTCGAGCGCTTGAGCCAGGCCTATGAGCAAGTGTTGGCGGAGCTGCCACAGGATTAACGGGTGCCGTAGACCACCATGGTCTTGCCCTTGACCTGCACCAGGCTGCGCTCCTCGAGGTCCTTGAGGACGCGGCCGACCATCTCCCGTGAACAACCGACGATACGACCGATCTCCTGGCGGGTGATCTTGATCTGCATGCCGTCGGGGTGGGTCATGGCGTCGGGTTGCTTGCACAGGTCGAGCAGGCAGCGGGCGACCCGTCCGGTGACATCGAAAAACGCCAGATCGCCGACCTTGCGGGTGGTGTTGCGCAGGCGCTGGGCCATCTGGCTGCCCAGGGCATAGAGGATTTCCGGCTCCAGGCGTACCAGCTCACGGAATTTGTCGTAGCCGATCTCGGCCACTTCGCACTCGGTCTTGGCACGCACCCAGGCGCTGCGTTGATGTTCCTGGCCTGCCGGCTCGAACAGCCCCAGCTCACCGAAGAAATCGCCACTGTTGAGGTAGGCGATGATCATCTCGTGGCCGTCGTCGTCCTCGATCAGGATGGTCACCGAGCCCTTGATGATGAACGACAAGGTCTCGGCCCGGTCGCCGGCACAGATGATGTTGCTTTTGGCGGCATAGCGACGGCGTTGGCAGTGGGCCAGCAGCTTGTCGATGTTCTTGATCTTGGGTGGCAGGGCTGAGGAGACCATCACGAAATCCTGTTCGATGCGACGCATTGGCTTTTTATAGGGGCTGCCTGGCAGCATGCGCCAGTCATTTGGCGCCAGCTTATCAGACACTTCAACTTGAATCGGCACAAAAGCGACGCGGCTTGAGCTTTTCCGACAGCCTCGCAAGGTCTAAGCTGACACCCTTTTACGAGATCGGGAGTCCGGATAGATGAAGGCACGCATCCAGTGGGCCGGTGAAGCGATGTTCCTCGGCGAGTCGGGGAGCGGCCATGTCGTGGTCATGGACGGTCCGCCTGAAGCCGGGGGCCGCAACCTGGGCGTGCGCCCGATGGAGATGCTCCTGCTTGGCCTCGGTGGCTGCAGCAGCTTCGACGTGGTCAGCATTCTCAAGAAGTCGCGCCAGGCCGTGGAAAGCTGCGAGGCCTTCCTGGAAGCCGAACGCGCCAATGAGGACCCCAAGGTGTTCACCAAGATCCACCTCAACTTCGTGGTCAAGGGCCGCGGCTTGAAGGAGGCGCAGGTCAAGCGTGCGGTGGAGCTGTCGGCGGAGAAGTACTGCTCGGCCTCGATCATGCTGGATCGCGCTGGCGTCGAGATCACGCACGGTTACGAAATCGTCGAACTTGGTTGATGTGCAGGAGCGCCTGCTCTTCAGGCGCTCTGTCTGCGCAACTGCTCGATACCCAGCAGCAGTGCGAGCCCTGGGATGAGGGCAAGCAACAACCAATGCGTGTTCATGCCCAGCAGCATGACAAGCTCCAGGCCGCTCCAGGTACTGCCGTAGCTTTCGGCAAAGTTCAGGCATTGCAATTGCGCGACCATGATCGCCAGCAGCACATAAGTGTGGATGAGCGTTCGACGATTGCGGATAAAACAGCCGAACAGCAGAAACAGCAATAGCCCGGGTACGGCGAAGAGCAGCAGTTCCAACGCACTGTTGCTGTCGGGCTCGACGAGATCTGGCAGTTCCAGGCTGAATCCGGTTTGCCTGAGACCGGCGGTCATCAGGCAAACAAAGAGATAGGCAACCAGTATCAGCCCAAGGCCTTGCAGCAGGCGGGCGGTGAGCATGCGAACGCTCAACGCCGCAATGCCGGTAGCAGTTGCAAGAGGCTGGCAGGTATTTTTGCCCGCAGGTGCGCACTCAATGTTTCACGTCGCTTCTGATAGAGCACGCCCAGGCCGATGACCGCGAGGCCGATCAGGGTCAGCACTACCGGGAACAGCAGGGAGTCGGCGAAGACCTCGTAGGAAAGGTGGCCCAGGTAAGCCGCCACACCCATTGCGCCGAACACCATGAACACCGGCCTGCGCAACAGCACGGCCAGGCTCATCAACCCCAGGTTGATCAGGCAGTACAGGAACTTGCCCCATTCACTCCCGCTGTCCAATAGCGTCAGCCCGCCCCAGAATGCCGCCAGCCCGGCCAGGTAGCCCCAGAAGGCATAGTCCCGCGCTGTGCGCCCGTCCACCACGAGAAATACCAGCAGCATGCCAAGGCCAAACCACAGCGACACGGTGCGGCGTTGCTCCCAGTCGAAGACATCGCCATGCAACCATTCGGTGAGGTCCATCGACATGAACCACAAAGCCACGGCAATCGGCATGACGATGAAGGGGAAGGGCACCAGGCGCAGCATCAGCAGGCCGGCCAGCACGGTTGCCGCTTCCATGGCCAGCCAACCACCCTGCACATAGGTGTAGTACTGGTGGTAATCGCCCTGGGCATCCTCCAGTGGCCACCAGCCGACCAACCGCTCAACGGCGAACACCGCCAGTGGAACGATACTGACTGCCACCGCTGCCAGTACTCCCGCAGCAACAGGTTGGCCACGGCGTTGCAGTGACAGGGCAAACAAGGTGATCGCGGCAATATAGAGCAGGGCGATCGTCAGTAGCGCTGAGTCGCCGATGCGCATCCAGGCTTCCGTGAGCAGCCAGCCCATGGCGCCCATGATCAGCAGGGCTCCGAAGTAGAACGCAACGTGAGCCAGCTGGAAGCTGCCGGAGGCCTGCGGTTGCTGGCGCAGGAAGTCCACCAGTGCACGGTCCTGGCCGGGCTGCAGCACCCCGGCGCTCACGGCGCGTGCCAGGTCCCTGGCGTCGAAGCGTGCCATGGCGAGTGCCTCAGATCCGGTAGGTGCTCTTGGTCATGACCTTGGCCAGCAGGCTCATGCCAAAGCGCACGGGGGCCGGAAAACGGTACCCGCCGGCTTCCAGCGCGGATTCGGCGTGGTGCTCCTCGTCGACACGCATCTGCTCGAGGATGGCGCGGGACTTGCCGTCGTGCTCGGGGATCTGCTCCAGGTGTTCGTCCAGGTGCTTGCACACCTGATGCTCGGTGGCGGCGACGAAGCCCAGGCTGACCTTGTCGCTGACCAGCCCGGCGAGGGCGCCGATGCCGAACGACAGGCCGTAGAACACCGGGTTGAGCACGCTGGGGTGGCTGTTGAGCTGGCGAATGCGCTGCTCGCACCAGGCCAGGTGGTCGATTTCTTCTTCCGCCGCATGCTCCATGGCCTTGCGCACCTGGGGCAGCTTGGCGGTCAGGGCCTGGCCCTGGTACAGCGCCTGGGCGCAGACTTCGCCGGTGTGGTTGATGCGCATCAGGCCGGCGATATGGCGGGTCTGCTGCTCGTCGAGTTCGGCGTCCGGCTGGATGATTGCCGGGGATGGGCGGGCGGGTTGGCCGCTGAAGGGCAGCAAGGTGCGCATGGCGGTATCGGCCTGCAGCAACAAGCGGTCGAGCGGCGAGTAGTGACGTTCGGTAGCCATCGGGCACCTCCGCTGAAGTGATGCCCGACAGTCTACCTCAATACCCCTGGGCAGGCTTGCCTTGGATCAGCCCGGCGGCCAGTGCATCTGGCGCTGGCCAAGCACGTGCATGTGGATGTGGTAGACGGTCTGGCCGCCCTGCTCGTTGCAGTTCATCACCACGCGGAAGCCCTCTTCGCAGCCGAGTTCCCGGGCCAGGCGCTGGGCGGTGAACAGGATGTGGCCCGCCAGGCCTTTGTCCTCTTCGGTCAGGTCATTGAGGGTGCGGATGTGTTTCTTCGGGATGACCAGGAAATGGACCGGGGCCTGGGGGGCGATATCGTGGAAGGCCAGGACCTGGTCGTCTTCGTAGATGATCTTCGCCGGGATCTCCCGGTTGATGATTCTGAGGAATAAATCGTCCACAGCACGTGCTCCATGGTGAGTGTCGGGGCTGAGTGTACTGAGCCCGCCGCCGCTCGCCCAGTGGCTATTCCATGCCGATCGGGCAATAGCGGCGATGGATCATCCCGGCCAGCTTGCGTGTCAGCCAGCGCGGCAGCAGGCGCGGGGCGAAGGCCAGCCAGCGGTTGCGCCGGCCGGGCAGGATCAGCGCGCGGTTGCGGTCCAGGGCACGGACGGTGTACAGGGCGATTTCCTCGGGGCTCAGGCAGCGGCTGTTGCCGTCGAGCCGGGGGATGCGGCGCCTGGCCGAGCGCACCGGCCCCGGGCACAGCACCGAGACCTTGATCCCGGTCCGTCGCAGTTCCTCGCGCAGGGCCTCGGAGAAACTCAGCACATAGGCCTTGCTCGCCGCGTAGGCAGCCATCCACGGGCCTGGTGCGACGCCGGCCAGCCCCGCGACGTTGAGGATCTGCCCACCGCCCTGGATCGCCATCAGGTTGCCAATGGCGTGGCACAGGCGGCTCAGGGCGAGGATATTGACCTCGAGCAGGTCCTGTTCATCGGCCCACTCATGGGCCAGGAACGGCCCATAGGTACGCTGCCCCGCGCAATTCACCAGCAGGTCGATGCGCCGCTCGCCTTCCTCCAGCTCGAGGACGAAGCCAGACAGGCGTAGAGGCTGGCTGAGGTCGCAGGCACGGAACAGCACTTCCACGCCAAAGCGTTGGGTGAGCTCGATGGCCACCGGCTCCAGCGTCTCGCGCTGGCGCGCCACCAGGATCAGGTTGCGCCCGCGCCGTGCCAGGGCTTCCGCCAGGGCCAGGCCCAGGCCGCTGGAAGCTCCGGTGATCATGGCGTAACGGGTCATGCAAGGCTCCTGGGGCGAAAGGGGCGCCTAGTTTACAGCGTGGCCGAATTGCTACAAGGCATTGCCGTGCAGCTGCTGGCTACGCTCCAGGGCTGTCCGGTATTCGTTGTGCAAGCGCCCGATCAGTTCGCCGGCCGTGGGCAGGTCATGGATCTCACCGACCCCCTGGCCGGCCGACCAGACGGTCTTCCAGGCCTTGGCCTCTTCATCCAGGGGTTTGAGCTTGCCGGCTTCATGGCCACTCTTCAGTGCCGCCAGGTCGTAGCCGGCCTGCTCCAGGCTCTGGCGCAGGAAACTGGCGGGGATGCCGGACACCGCCGGGGTATGCACGATATCGGCGGCCCCGGCACCCAGGATCATCTGCTTGTAGGCGTCCTGGGCCTGGCTCTCGCGGGTGGCGATGAAGCGGGTGCCCATGTAGCCGAGGTCGGCCCCCAGCAATTGCGCGGCCAGCAGTTCATGGCCATGGTTCAGGCAACCGGCCAGCAGCAGGGTCTTGTCGAAGAACTGGCGGATCTCCGCGACCAGGGCGAACGGGCTCCAGGTCCCGGCATGCCCGCCGGCGCCGGCGGCCACGGCGATCAGCCCGTCGACGCCGGCCTCAGCGGCCTTCTCGGCGTGGCGACGGGTGGTCACGTCATGGAACACCAGGCCACCATAGCCGTGCACCGCATCGACCACCTCCTTCACCGCGCCGAGGCTGGTGATGACGATGGGCACCCGATGCTCGACGCACAGTGTCAGGTCGGCCTGCAGGCGCGGATTGGTCGGGTGCACGATCAGGTTGACCGCATAGGGCGCGGGCGCCTGCAGCTCGGCCAGCCCGGCCTCGATCTCCTCCAGCCAGGCCTTGAACCCTGCGCTGTCACGCTGGTTCAGGGCAGGGAAGCTGCCCACCACGCCATTGGCGCAGCAGGCGAGCACCAGCCGGGGGTTGGAGATCAGGAACATCGGCGCCGCCACCAGGGGCAGGCGCAGGCGTTGTTCGAGCGAGGCGGGCAGGGACATGGCGAAACTCCTGTAGGCGGGTGGATATCGTCAGAACGGTTTGACCACCACGAGAATTACGACGCCCAGCAGCATCAGCACCGGTGCCTCGTTGAACCAGCGGTAGTACACATGGCTGCGGGTGTTGGTGCCGGCGGCGAAGCGTTTGCGCTGGGCGCCGCACATGTGATGGTAGACGGTGAGCAGGGCCACCAGGGTGAGCTTGGCGTGCAGCCAGCCCTGGCTCAGCCAGCCGGGGTTCAGGTACAGCATCCAGCCGCCGAACACATAGGTGGCGATCATCGCCGGGTTCATGATGCCCCGGTACAGCTTGCGCTCCATGGTGGTGAAGCGCTCGAGGCTGATGCTGTCCTGGCTCTGGGCGTGATAGACGAACAGGCGTGGCAGGTAGAACAGGCCGGCGAACCAGCAGACCACGCTGACGATATGCAGCGCCTTGATCCATAGATAGAGCATGGGGAGTTCCTTCAGGTTTTCACGGTCGTCAGATAGTAGAGGCCAAGGGCCCGAAGGGTCATCCCAAGAGTTGTTACAGGCGCCCTTGGCCCCTATTATCGTGCGTTTTCCAGTGGTCTCGTTGATAAGGGGCAAGCGTCATGATCAAGGTCGGTATCGTCGGCGGCACGGGTTACACCGGTGTCGAACTGCTGCGTCTGTTGGCGCAGCACCCACAGGCCGAAGTGGCGGTCATCACTTCGCGCTCCGAAGCGGGCGTGGCGGTTGCCGACATGTACCCGAACCTGCGCGGCCATTACGATGGCCTGGCGTTCAGCGTGCCGGACAGCAAGACCCTGGCGGCCTGCGACGTGGTGTTCTTCGCCACGCCCCACGGCGTTGCCCACGCCCTGGCGGGTGAGCTGCTGGCGGCCGGCACCAAGGTCATCGACCTGTCCGCCGACTTCCGCCTGCAGGACGCCGCCGAATGGGGCAAGTGGTACGGCCAGCCCCATGGTGCGCCCGAGCTGCTCAAGGACGCCGTCTACGGCTTGCCCGAGGTGAACCGCGAGAAGATCCGCCAGGCGCGCCTGATTGCCGTGCCGGGTTGCTACCCGACCGCCACCCAGCTGGGCTTGCTGCCACTGCTGGAAGCCGGCCTGGCCGACCCGTCGCGACTGATCGCCGACTGCAAGTCGGGCGTCAGCGGTGCCGGCCGCGGCGCTGCGGTAGGTTCGCTGTTCTGCGAGGCCGGTGAAAGCATGAAGGCTTACGCGGTCAAGGGCCACCGTCACCTGCCGGAGATCAGCCAGGGCCTGCGCCAGGCGGCGGGCAAGGACATCGGCCTGACTTTCGTGCCGCACCTGACCCCGATGATCCGTGGCATCCATGCCACCCTGTACGCGACGGTCGCCGATACCTCGGTCGACCTGCAGGCGTTGTTCGAGAAACGCTACGCCAACGAACCGTTCGTCGACGTCATGCCGGCCGGCAGCCACCCGGAAACCCGCAGCGTGCGCGGTGCCAACGTCTGCCGCATCGCCGTGCACCGGCCTCAGGGCGGTGACCTGGTGGTGGTGCTGTCGGTGATCGACAACCTGGTCAAGGGCGCGTCGGGCCAGGCGGTGCAGAACCTCAACATCCTGTTCGGTCTCGACGAGCGCATGGGCTTGTCCCACGCCGGGCTGCTGCCGTAAGCCGGCCGTCGTTGCCAAGACCCGCCTCGTGCGGGCCTTTTTCATGGGGGCGACTAAAGCCGCACAATTCTTGACCGATTTTCTCGGACAAGCGGATAATACCCGCCATCGAGTTTTATGGCGGCACTGCGCCGGGAGAATCAACATGAGCGTCGAAACCTTCACCCCCACGGCTTTGGAGTTCACTCCCGGGGCTGCGCACAAGGTGAAAACCCTGGTCAGCGAAGAGGGCAACGAGCGGCTGAAGCTGCGTGTGTTCGTGACCGGCGGCGGCTGCTCGGGCTTCCAGTATGGTTTCACCTTTGATGAAGACGTGGCCGACGACGACACCATCGTCGAGCGCGAAGGTGTTGCGCTGGTCGTCGACCCGATGAGCTACCAGTACCTGGCGGGCGCCGAAGTCGACTACCAGGAAGGCCTGGAAGGTTCGCGCTTCGTGATCAAGAACCCGAACGCCACCACTACCTGCGGTTGCGGTTCGTCGTTCTCGATCTGATCCGCGCCCCGCTGTGAAAACGCCGCGCAATTGCGCGGCGTTTTGCATTCTGGGGGGTCAGGCGGGGTAGATCGCGCCGAGGATGCGCAGGCCGCGGGCGGCGGTCACGCTGGGGCGGTTGGCCGGGATGCCCTCCAGGCAGCAATGGGCCAGCCAGGCGAAGGCCATGGCCTCAACCCAGTCGGGGTCCACGCCATGTGCCGCGGTGCTGGCGACCTTGGCGCTCGGCAGCAGGGCCGCCAGGCGCGCCATCAATGCGCCGTTGCGCGCACCTCCACCACAGACCAGCAAGGCCTCGGTGCCGTCCTGGGCCTGGCGCAGCGAGTCGATGATGCTGCTCGCCGTCAGTTCCAGCAGGGTGGCCTGGACATCTTCGTCACGGTACGCCGGCAGGCGCCCCAGATGCGCGTCCAGCCAGGGCAGGTTGAAGACCTCGCGGCCGGTGCTCTTCGGGCCGTTGCCGGCGAAGAACGGGTCGCTCAGCAAAGCGTTCAGCAGGTCCTGGCGGACGCTGCCGCTGGCCCCCCAGGCGCCATTGGCATCGAAGGCCTGGCCCCGTTTGCGTTCGATCCATGCGTCCAGCAGCACGTTACCCGGGCCGCAGTCGAAGCCGTGTACCGGTTGGTCGCGCTCGATCAGGCTCAGGTTGCTGAAGCCCCCCACGTTGAGGATTGCCAGGCGCTGGCCGAGGTGACCGAACAACGATTCGTGGAATGCCGGTACCAAGGGCGCACCCTGGCCGCCAGCTGCCACGTCGCGGCGGCGAAAATCGCCTACTACGCAAATACCGGTGAGCTCGGCCAGCAGGGCCGGGTTGCCGATCTGCACGGTAAAGCCACGGGCCGGCTCATGGCGAACCGTCTGGCCGTGGCTGCCGATGGCGCGGATGGCGTCGGGCGCCAGGCCCTGGGTGGTCAGCAGGTGATTGATGCCCTGTGCTGCCAGGGTGGCCCAGCGGTTTTCCGCCAGGGCCGCACGGGCGATCTCGTCGGGGCCGCTGGCGCAGAGGCCGAGCAGGTCCTGGCGCAGGTCGACGGGCATGGGGATGTAATGGGTGGCGAGCAGCCGTAGCTGCTCGTGTTGCTCGATCAGGGCGATGTCCAGGCCGTCGAGGCTGGTGCCGGACATCACCCCCAGGTAGAGCGCCATGTCAGCGCTTGTTGGCGGCGAGCAGGGTGGCCTTTTCCTGATCCATGCGGGCGATCAGGGGCTGGCTCTGCTGGTTGAAACGCTGGCGCTCGGCCTTGGCGATCGGGTCGGCCATCGGCACCTTCTGGCTCAGCGGGTCGACGTGCACGCCGTTGACCTGGAACTCGTAGTGCAGGTGCGGGCCGGTCGACAAACCGGTGGTGCCGATATAGCCGATGATCTGCCCCTGCTTGACGCTGGAACCGGTCTTGATGCCCTTGGCGAAGCCCTGCATATGGCCGTAGAGCGTCTTGTACGAATTGCCATGGGCGATGATCACGGTGTTGCCGTAGCCGCCGCGGCGGCCAGCCAGCTCGATGCGACCGTCGCCGGCGGCCTTGATCGGCGTGCCGCGTGGCGCGGCGTAGTCGACGCCCTTGTGCGCACGGATCTTGTTGAGGATCGGGTGCTTGCGCCCGGCCGAGAAGCGCGAGCTGATGCGGGCGAAGTCCACCGGGGTGCGGATGAACGCCTTGCGCAGGCTGTTGCCGTCGGCGGTGTAGTAGTTGGTGTTGCCCTGCTTGTTGGTGTAGCGCACGGCGGTGTAGGTCTTGCCGCGGTTGGTGAAGCGGGCGGAGAGGATGTTGCCGGTGCCGACCACCTTGCCGTCCATCATCTTCTGCTCGTAGACCACGTCGAATTCGTCGCCAGGGCGGATGTCCTGGGCGAAGTCGATGTCGTAGCCGAGGATCCGCGCCATGTCCATGGTCATGCTGTGGGACAGGCCGGCGCGCTGGGCGGAGGCGGACAGCGAGCTCTTGATCACGCCATGGGCGTAGGCGGTACGGACCACCGGCTTGCTGACCTCGCGTTCGAAGGCGAAGCCCTTGTCGGTCCTGTTCAGGCGGATGGTCTCGAGGTTGCTGACCTTGCTGTGCAGGCTGGTCAGCTGGCCGTCCTTGTCCAGTTCGAACTGCAGCACCTGGCCGTGCTTGAGCTGGCTGAACTGCTTGGCCTGCTTGTTGCTCGCCAGGACGCCATGGACGGCGTTGGCCGGCAGGCCGACCTTGTTGAACAGGGTGGAAAGCGTATCGCCGCGGCTGACCACTACTTCACGGTGGCCTGGGGCCTTCTCTTCCGGCTTGGCGGCGGGGGCCGGTGTCGGCTCCGCCTTGGCGGTCTCGGGCTCGGCGCCGTCGATCTGGGCGAATGGCGAGTCGCTGCCCTGTCCTGCCTCTACCAGGGGGGCGCTGCGGGACTCGTCCTTGAGCTGTTCTGCCGGGCTTTCGAGCTCCAGGCTGAGGGTGGTTTTCTTGGCTTCCACTTCGCTGGAAGGGAAGACCAGCAAGGCCAGGCTGAGGAGAGCGGCAATGCCGCTTGCGGCCAACAGATGGCTTTTCGGATAAAGCGGGGGCGCTTTAGGCGTTTCGTTGGTCATAGATAAGGTGACTTTGAAAAGGTGAAATGGAAAAGATGAATGACATGATGAAGATGAAATAACTGTATAAAATATAACCAAATCCATTCGCACGCAAGGGCGCGTAGACGTTGCGGTGCGCCGTTCGGGTCACAATCCTTTGCGAAACTTGTATTTGATGGCCGATCTTGTATGGTTGGCTCCCCTTGAATCCTAGCGTTGCGGGTCTGTCTATGAAGTCGGTTGAAGAGCAGCTGGCGCTTATCAAGCGCGGTGCGGAAGAGGTACTGGTCGAATCGGAACTGGTGGAGAAGCTCAAGCGCGGCCAGCCGCTGCGCATCAAGGCGGGCTTCGATCCAACCGCGCCCGACCTGCATCTGGGGCACACGGTGCTGATCAACAAGCTGCGCCAGTTCCAGGAGCTGGGGCATCAGGTCATCTTCCTGATCGGCGACTTCACCGGCATGATCGGCGACCCGAGCGGCAAGAGCGCCACCCGCCCACCGCTGACCCGCGAGCAGGTGCTGGATAACGCCGAGACCTACAAGCAGCAAGTGTTCAAGATCCTCGACCCGGCGAAGACCGAGGTGGCGTTCAACTCCACCTGGATGGACAAGCTCACGCCTGCCGACTTCATTCGCCTGGCCTCGCAGTACACCGTGGCGCGCATGCTCGAGCGCGACGACTTCGACAAGCGCTACACCACCAACCAGCCGATCGCGATCCATGAGTTCCTCTATCCGCTGGTGCAGGGTTACGACTCCGTCGCCTTGAAGGCCGATGTCGAACTGGGCGGCACCGACCAGAAGTTCAACCTGCTGATGGGGCGCGAGTTGCAGCGCGCCTACGGTCAGGAGGCGCAGAACATCGTCACCATGCCGCTGCTCGAAGGGCTGGATGGCGTGAAGAAGATGTCCAAGTCGTTGGGCAATTATGTCGGTATCCAGGAAGCGCCTGGGGTGATGTACAGCAAGCTTGTGTCGATTCCCGACACCTTGATGTGGCGTTACTTCGAGCTGCTGAGCTTCCGTTCGATGGAAGAGATCGATCAGTTCCGGGCGGATGTCGAGAACGGCGTCAACCCGCGCGACATCAAGATCAAGCTGGCCGAGGAGATCGTGGCTCGCTTCCATGGTGAAGAGGCTGCGGCCAATGCGCACCGTGCCGCGGGCAACCGCATGAAGGAAGGCGAGTTGCCGGAGGATCTGCCGGAGATCGAAGTGGCCGCTGTTGAAGATCTGCCGATCGCTGCTGTGTTGAACCGGGCTGGCCTGGTGAAGAACTCGGCGCAGGCGCGAGATCTGCTCGGCGCCGGTGCGGTCAAGGTGGATGGTGTGGTGGTCGACCGTGACTTCATGTTTGTGGTTGGTGCGACCCATGTGTGCCAGGCGGGCAAGAAGGCGTTTGCCCGGGTCAGCCTCAAGGCGGAGTGATCGCCTGGTGGTGTAGCTATATAGAAGCGGGGAGGCCGGTAGGTCTCCCCGCTTTTGTTTTTGGGGGTTGCTTATATAGGTGTCGGGGCTGGAGGGTGCCTGTCTTGGGGTTGTGTTGTTTGGGCGAGGGGTTGGGTTTCGAGGTGTTCGCCTTGGGATTGTGTTGTGTTTCAGAGGTGTTCGCCGAAGATTCTCTGGCGCCTATGAGATCGAGCGCCGCCCGCGCGGCGCATCGCGGCACAAGGCCGCTCCTACATCTGTTTCGGGCCAATTGTTCCTGGGAGTGAGGCGGCGCCTGCCTTGGTGCATGCCTCAAGTCGTGCGGAGCGGCAGTGGTGCCCACGCCGAAACCGCGTCGTGCCAACAAGGCTGGCAACCATGGCCTGACAGGTTCGGCACGTTGCAACAAATGTAGGAGCGGCCTTGTGCCGCGATGCGCCGCGCGGGCGGCGCTCGGTCTGATAGGCGCTGCAAGGCTCTCGGTGAACACCTAGAGGCCCTGACGCGGTCCTTTTCATATTCCTGAAATAAAAGGTTGACGCCCTCTCAGATCCCCTTATAATGCGCCCCACTTCCGACGTAGTCGAAACGAAAAATCTCTTGTTAATCAAAAGGTTGAATGTTTCAGGTAGTATCGGAGGTGCTTCGATCACTTGATCGGCAGCGGTGAAAAAGGCAGTTGACAGCAA